>JBAYOJ010000313.1:0-3357 GCA_041678385.1 Burkholderiaceae bacterium
CGGCGGCAACGTTGCGAGCAGCTACGAAGACGACGTACCCTACACCCCGGCCTGGCAGGAAAAGCACACCGGCGTGCCGCCGCATCTGGTGGTTCAGGTTGCCCGGGAATTTGCCCAGAATGCACACGACACCGAAGGCAAATCCATGGTGATTGTCGGCGCGGCGCTGAACCACTGGTACCACATGGACATGACCTATCGCGGCATCATCAACATGCTGATGATGTGCGGTTGTGTGGGCAAGAGCGGTGGTGGCTGGTCGCATTATGTGGGCCAGGAAAAATTGCGTCCGCAGTTCGGCTGGGCGCCGCTGGCGTTCGCGCTGGACTGGTCGCGGCCACCGCGCCAAATGAACGGGACGTCGTTCTTCTATGCCCACACCAGCCAGTGGCGCCACGAGAAGCTGGGCCTTGACGAGATTCTTGCACCCACTGCCGACGCCGCGCGCTACAAGGGCATGAGCATGATAGATCTCAACGCCAAGGCCGAGCGCCTGGGCTGGCTGCCGTCGGCGCCGCAACTGCGTACCAATCCGCTTGAAGTGGTGAAACAGGCTGAAGCGCAGGGCCGCGACCCGGTGGCCTATGTGGTGGATCAACTGCGCAGCGATGGCCTGCGCATGAGCTGTGATGACCCCGACGACCCGGCAAACTTCCCCCGCAATATGTTTGTGTGGCGTTCGAACATCCTGGGTTCCAGCGGCAAGGGCCATGAATACTTCCTTAAGTATCTGCTGGGGACGCAACACGCTCTGTTCGACGATGAAGTCGATGCCATCAAGCCGGCCGAAGTCAACCGCCGCGACATTGCGGCAGAGGGCAAACTCGACCTGCTGACCGTACTGGATTTCCGCATGAGCACGACCTGTCTTTATGGCGATATCGTGCTGCCGACCGCGACCTGGTACGAGAAGGATGATCTGAACACGTCCGATATGCATCCCTTTATCCATCCCTTGTCCGAGGCCGTTCAGCCTCTATGGGAAAGTAAGACGGACTGGGAAATTTACAAGCTGATTGCCAGGCGCTTCAGCGAGATTGGCGGCCCATATTTAGGGGCCCGCAAGGACATTGTGCTTACGCCCCTGCTGCACGACACGCCGGGCGAACTCGGGCAGGCTTTCGAGCCGCTGGACTGGAAGCTGGGTGAATGCGAACTGGTGCCGGGCCGCACAGCGCCCAATATGACGGTGGTCGAGCGCAATTACAACGATATCTATCGCAAGTTCACGTCTGTCGGGCCGCTGCTGGACAAGCTGGGCAATGGCGGGAAGGGGATCAACTGGGACACCGGGGAGGAAGTGCGCGAGCTGGGCACCTTGAGCGACGTCGTGCGCGAAGCCGGTGTCAGCCAGGGTCGCCCGCGCCTGGACACCGCCATCGACGCAGCGGAAATGATCCTGACTTTTGCACCGGAAACCAATGGCCATGTATCGGTCAAGGCCTGGGAAGCCCTGGGCAAGGTGACCGGGCGGGACCACGCTCATCTGGCTCTGGGGCGCGAGCATGACAAGATCCGCTTCCGGGATGTGCAGGCGCAGCCTCGCAAGATCATCTCAGCGCCGACCTGGTCGGGGCTGGAAAGTGAAGAGGTCAGCTACAACGCCGGTTACACCAATGTGCACGAACTCATTCCCTGGCGCACCTTGACCGGCCGCCAGCAGTTTTACCAGGATCACCGATGGATGCTGGATTTTGGTGAAGGCTCGTGCGTGTACAAGCCGGCAATCGACACCAAGACCATTAAGCCCATGCTGGGAAAGTATCCGAATGGCGAACATGAGTTGGTGCTCAACTGGATCACGCCACACCAGAAGTGGGGAATACACAGCACCTATTCCGACAATCTGCGCATGCTGACGCTCAGCCGTGGCGGGCCGCACATCTGGATCTCGGAAACCGAAGCGGCGCAGGCGGGGATTGTGGACAACGACTGGGTCGAGGCGTTCAACGTCAATGGCACGCTGACGGCGCGCGTGGTCGTGAGCCAGCGTGTTCCCGTGGGTATGTGCCTGATGTATCACGCCCAGGAAAAGATCGTGAACGTGCCAGGTGCGGAAACCAGCGGCAAACGTGGCGGCATACACAATTCAGTCACTCGCACGGTGCTAAAGCCCACCCACATGATAGGCGGCTATGCCCAGCTCGCCTGGGGATTCAACTACTACGGCACAGTCGGCAGTAATCGCGACGAGTTCGTGGTGGTCAGGAAGATGAAGAAGGTCGACTGGCTGGAAGGGCCGCTGGTCGAAGAATTCCATTCCAAATAAGAAGGCTCCGTAATGAAAATTCGTGCGCAAATCGGCATGGTGCTGAATCTGGACAAGTGCATTGGCTGTCACACGTGTTCGGTCACCTGCAAGAATGTATGGACCAGCCGCGATGGCGTGGAATACGCATGGTTCAACAATGTAGAAACAAAACCCGGGGTGGGTTACCCGCAGGAATGGGAAAATCAGGAAAAATGGAAGGGTGGCTGGTTGCGTGACGCGGCCGGTAAGCTCGTGCCCCGCCAAGGGGGCAAGCTGCGTGTGCTGGCTAATCTGTTTGCCAATCCCAATCTGCCGCAGATCGACGATTATTACGAGCCCTTTACCTATGACTACGAGCACCTGCGCCTGGCGCCGTTGTCCGAGACACCGCCAACGGCACGGCCGGTTTCCGTGCTGACGGGCAAGAAAATGGAAAAGATCGAATGGGGCCCCAACTGGGAAGACGACCTGGGTGGGGAATTCGACTCGCGCAGCCGTGACGCGCTTTTTGAAGGCGTACAGAAGGACATGTATTCCACCTTCGAAAACACCTTCATGATGTATCTGCCAAGGCTGTGCGAACATTGTCTGAATCCAACCTGTGTGGCCAGTTGCCCCTCGGGTTCCATCTATAAGCGCGAAGAAGACGGCATCGTGCTGGTCGATCAGGACAAATGCCGGGGCTGGCGCATGTGCATTTCCGGCTGTCCCTACAAGAAAATCTACTACAACTGGAGCACCGGTAAGGCCGAGAAATGCACTTTCTGCTATCCCCGCATTGAATCCGGGCAACCCACAGTGTGTTCCGAAACCTGCGTTGGCCGCATTCGGTATCTGGGCGTGATGCTGTACGACGCCGACAAAATCCAGGCGGCGGCCTCGGTGGCCGATGAACAGGACCTCTATCAGGCCCAGCTGGATCTGTTCCTCGACCCGAATGATCCAGAGGTGATTGCGGCCGCGCGCGCGCAGGGTATTCCGGAAGCCTGGCTGGAAGCGGCCCGCAATTCGCCTGTCTACAGGATGGCCTGTGAATGGAAGGTCGCCTTTCCCCTGCATCCCGAATACCGGACCCTGCCCATGGTCTGGTATGTGCCGCCGCTTTC
>JBAYOJ010000314.1:0-3356 GCA_041678385.1 Burkholderiaceae bacterium
CATCACCTATGTTGTCCAGGAGACATCCATGAAACGCCCCCTATTCTCAAAGCTTTTTGCTGCGCTGTTTGCATCAGCAACCCTTGCCATGTCTATGGTTGCGCCAACGCAGGCTCAGTCGGCGGAGAACTATCCGGAAAGAGCCGTCAAAATCATCAACTCTTCCGCGACAGGCAGCAGCCCTGACGCCATCAGCCGCCTGATCGCCCACAAGCTGAGCGAAAAATGGGGCCAATCGGTCCTGATCGAAAATATTGCCGGCCTCGGCGGCATCATAGGTACAGAACGCGCCGTCAAGCAGACGGCTGACGGCTACACCCTGCTCCTGAGCACCATCGGTGCCATGTCGGTCGGGGTCAGCGTCATGGACAACCTGCCCTACGATCCGGTCAAGGACTTCGTACCGATCACCATGTCCATGTACATGCCCAATCTGTTCGTGGTGCATCCCAGCGTCCCGGTCAAGACTGTTGAAGAACTGGTCGCCTACATCAAGGCCAACCCCGGCAAGCTGCGCTACGGCCATCCAGGCGCCGGCACCACCGGCCACCTGTCGGGGGAAATGTTCAAGCAGCAGATGGGTGTCGAAATGCTGGGCATTCCCTATAAATCCAGCTCTCACATGGCAACCGATCTGCTGGCCGGCCACTTTGAGGTGCTGTTCCATAACAGTTCCGTCATGCTGCCACACGTGCGTTCCGGCGCCGCCACAGCCCTGGGCGTTACCAGCCTGGAACGCGTAGCCGCCATGCCCGATGTCCCTACTCTGTCGGAATCCGGCATGCCCGATTTCTCGATCAATGCGTGGTGGGGCTTTTACGCACCGGCCGGCACCCCTCCTGAAATCATCAAGAAGGTCAACCAGGACATCAACGCCATCATCGCGGAACCCGAAGTCCAGGCATGGATCACGGAACGCATGGGCACGCCCGGTGGCGGTACGCCGGAAGAACTGGCTGCCTTCCAGGCCAGCGAAACCAAGAAGTGGGCTGAAGTCATCAAGAACGCCGACATCCCCACCGAGCAATAAAGCGCTTCCCGAATACTGAACACGGCGGGTGTCCACACGGGACACCCGTTCCAGCATTTTCACTATCATCCACATAGGAGTCTTGCATGACACAGCAAGTCGTGCCCGTCGTCGGCTTTGTCGGCCTGGGCAATATCGGAGGGCCCATGTGCAGAAACATGGCCGTCAAGCACAATGCCGATGTCGTTGTATTCGACATGAACCCCGAAGCCCTGGCCGCTGTTGAAGGCACGAAGGCCAGGCAAGTCGCATCGCTCGCCGAACTGGCGGAAACAGCGGACATCATTTTCATGTCACTGCCTGGCAGCCCCCAGGTCGAAGCCGTGACCCTGGGCGCAGGCGGCCTGACCAGCGGCAAACGCAAACCGTCGCTGATCGTCGACCTGAGCACCACCACCGTGGCAACCGCCCGCAGCGTGGCCGCCCAACTGAAGGAAATGGGCATTGGCTTTGCCGACGCGCCGGTCGCTCGCACGGTTGAATCCGCAAGGCGCGGCGAACTCAGCATCATGGTTGGCGCCGACGATGCCACCTTCAAACGCATTGAGCCGCTTCTGCAGTATATTGGCTCTGATGTCACGCATTGCGGCGATGTCGGTTGCGGCCAGGTGGTGAAACTCATCAATAATGCGCTGGTGTTCGAACACACCGCCGCATTGGCAGAGATGCTGGTACTGGGCGAACGGGCGGGCGTCGAACCCATGCGTCTGCTGGATGCCGTATCCAAGGGTTCGGGCGACAGCTTCGTGTTGCGCAACCACGGTATGAAGGCCATGATTCCACGCAATTTCCCCAAGGGTGGCTTCCCGCCGGAATACGCGCTCAAGGACATCCGCTATGTCATGGAACTGGCCGAACAGACGTCGACACTGACCGAATTCACCGGCCTGGCCTACAACTACTTTGAAGCGGCCGCCAAGAACGGCTTCGGTGGACGGTACTTCCCGGGCATCATCGAAATGATAGAGCAGAACCTGGGGCCGGCATCCGGCGACGCCAGCCGCTGATCAAGACACAGACTCCGCCCTGAGCGGGTGGAGCCAGGTATCTACTTAATAGATACTATATTCAGGCCACGCGGTTCGCGGGTTCTTCACCCGCATAGAAGGCAGCTATGCCATCGCACAGAACACGGCCCATGGCCAGCCGCGTACTTTCGGTGCTGCTGCCGATATGCGGCAAACCGAAAACATTGGGCAGCTCGCGGTAGGCAGGGTGGATGTTCGGCTCGCCGGTATAGACATCCAGCCCGGCTGCCGCCACCGCACCCGACCTCAGGGCAGCGATCAGTGCTTCGTCGTCGATGATATCCCCACGCGAAATATTGCAGACGACAGCGTTGCCCGGCAGAAGGCTGATGATGTCGGCATTCACCAGGCCTTTGGTATCGGCGTTGGAAGGGCAGGCCACGCAAAGAAAGTCGCTGTGTGCCGCCAGACTCGCCAGATCGGTGTGATGAACAGCACCCAGTTCAAGGTCGGCAGACAGCCTGCTGCGGTTGTGATAATGGATTTCCATGTCGAAACCACGCGCACGCTTGGCGATGGCACGGCCAATACGGCCCATGCCCAGTATGCCCAGCCGCCGGCCCCAGAAATCCACCCCCAGCAGCTGGCGGGGCGTCCAACCCTTCCATTCGCCAGTACGAACCAGGGCGGCGCTTTCCACCACCCGGCGGGCAGCCCCCAGCATGAGCAGCAACGCCACATCGGCGCAGGACTCATTCAACACATCAGGCGTGGCCAGCACGGCAATGCCGCGTGCCTTCAGCGCGTCAACGTCCAGATGTTCCATGCCTATGGAATAGGTGCAGATCACCTTGAGCGATGCAGGCAATTGACCCACCAGCTTCCCGTCGAGCCGGTCGGTGGCGGTCAGAACCAGAACGTCCATGCCCTGCACCCCGGCCAGCAACTCGGAAGGCGTCAACGTGCGTCGCTTATCGTTGCACACCGCCGAAAAACGCTCAATGAATAGTGCCTGTACGCTTTCCGGGAGATCGCAGGCGACAAACACGCGAGGTGCGGGTGATTCAGATCTGGTGTCTTGCTTGGTCATGTTGCATCTTCTTCGTGAGTGGAAAAAAGCGAACCTTACGTTCGCCCGGCGCCGCCCATCGTACCGCTTAAAGCCGTGACCGTACCAGCCTTCCTCTGCCAAGGGCAGGCCAACGAAAGGCATGAGGCTTGCTCGTGGCCGGTCTGCCATCCCCCGGAGCTATCGCATGATGCAGGGCTTTGGCGTACATACTTTCCGTTTTGTAAACCGCGAAGGCCAATCCATTTTCGTCAAGTTTCATTGGAACCCGATGCTGGGCACCCATTCC
>JBAYOJ010000315.1:0-3354 GCA_041678385.1 Burkholderiaceae bacterium
AGGGCCGGCCCCCGATAGATCAACCCCGTATACAGCTGAACGGCGTCGGCGCCGGCCTCAATCTTTTCGCGAGCCTGCTTGCCTGAAGAAATACCGCCTACCCCAATGATGGCGGTGGCCGACCCCAGCTTTTCTCGCAGACGCTGGATCACTTTCAAGGAGTGCTCGTGTACGGGCGGGCCGGACAAGCCGCCAGCCTCGTCGGCATGGGGCAGGCCCTGCACTGTGCTGCGATCCAGCGTGGTGTTGGTGGCGATCACGCCATCCATATCGTATTGCAGCAACAACCCGGCAATGACATCGACTTGTTCCGTGCTGAGGTCTGGGGCGATCTTCACGGCCATGGGTACGCGTTTGCCGTGCTGGTCGGCCAGCGCTACACGCCGTTCTTTCAGAGCCTGCAGCAGGGAAGTGAGTTCATCACCCGCCTGCAGTGCCCGCAGGTTCTGCGTGTTCGGCGAAGAAATGTTGACGGTCACATAATCGGCATGTGTATATACGCCATCCAGACATTTAAGATAATCGTCAACAGCCTGCTCAATGGGAGTGCTGGCATTCTTGCCGATGTTCAACCCCAGAATCCCGCCTTCCTGCCGGAAACGGCTGCCTTGCACATTGGCAATGAATGCATCCAGCCCCAGGTTGTTGAAACCGAAACGATTGATGAGTGCTTGTGCTCTTGGCAGCCGGAACAGCCGTGGCCGGGGGTTGCCGTCTTGCGGGCGGGGCGTCACCGTGCCCACTTCAACAAAACCGAAGCCTAGCGCTGCCAGGGCGTCGATGTGGGCGCCGTTCTTGTCCAGGCCAGCAGCCAGGCCGACGGGGTTGCGCAGCGTCAGACCCATCAGTTCGCGAGGGCGATGCTGGGGGGCTGGAAAAAGCCTGCGTGTATGGCGGCAATCGTGGGCTTGTTGCAGGCGCCGCAGCGTCAATTCATGAGCGGTTTCCGCATCCAGCGAAAACAGCGCGGCGCGTGCCAGGGGATAGGCGGTGAAGAACAGGGACATGTAAGACGAAAAAAGAAGAATCGGATCAGGAGCAGGAATCCACCCATTTACCTGCGCGCAGGATCTGGTGTGGCCGAAAGCCGGATTTATAAGTCATTTTACGGCTTTCCTGTATCCAGTACCCGAGATAGAGCCAGGGCAGCCCGGCATCGCGGCATTGTTCAATCTGCCATAGGATGGCCCAGGTGCCCGGGCTGCCCGGTGCTTCCGGTTCAAAGAAGGTATAGACGGCGGACAGGCCATCGTTCAGCACGTCTATCACTGACACCATTCTCAGGTCGCCTGCGGCATTGCGGAATTCAGCCAGCCGGGTTTCGACACGACTGGTCAGCAGGAATTGACGATACTGGACCTGCATATCGTCGTCCATGCCCGCACCGGGATGGCGGTAATTCTGGTAGCGCTCGTATAGCTCGAAATGCTCATCGTCCCAGCGTAGGCCTGTTACGCGCACGGTAAGGGCTTCCTGTCGCTTCCACGTACGGCGCTGGCTGCGGGTGGGCTGGAAGCCAGCTACGTCGATGCGTATCGGCAGGCAGGCTGAGCAATGATCGCAATGGGGGCGGTATGTGAACAGCCCGCTACGCCGGAAGCCCTGGCGCACCAGATCACCATAGACGTCGTTATCTATGAGATGCGTGGGGGCCGCCACCTGCGAACGTGCCGCCAAGTCGGGTAGATAGCTGCAAGGATATTCAGCCGTCGTGTAGAACTGCAGCGTTTTGACCGGTAGATCTTTGGGGTCGCTCATGCGTTCTCCTTACGGCTTTCGTGGCCAGCAGGGTTGAACGGGCGTAGTGTCCCATCGTACAGCAATTGGCCGGCCTGCCAGAGCGGTGCCGGCTGGCCCAAGGCGTCGCGCAATAGCATCAGAAAGGTGTCACGGCTCATTGAGCTGGCACCCAGGCTGGCAAGGTGGGCGGTGCATTGCTGGCAGTCCACATGGTCGATGCCATGACGTTTCAGGAATTGCACCAGATAGGCCAGGGCGATCTTGCTGCTATCGGTGGCACGGGCAAACATGGATTCACCAAAGAAGAATCCGCCCAGGTTGACGCCGTACAAGCCGCCAGCCAGCCTTCCGTCTACCCAGGTTTCTACACTATGCACCTGTCCCAGGCGATGCCATCGCTCATAAGCGGCAATGATCCGGTCAGATATCCAGGTTCCGGCCTGTGAGCTGCGAGGCTGGGCACACGAACGGATGACCTGGCTGAAAGCCAGGTCGGTAGTGACAAGCACAGGGGCATCGGCCGTGGATTCCTGTCTGGCAATCTGGCGCAGTTTCTTGCCCAGCGACCGGGATGTCTTGAATTGTTCACAGGCCAGCACCATACGTGGATCCGGGCTCCACCACAACACTGGGTCGCCTTCATTGAACCAGGGGAAGACGCCTTTTGCATAGGCTTCCTGCAGGCGAGGCACGGACAGATCGGCGCCGACCGCCAGCAGGCCCTCAGGCATGGCAAGGTCCGGCTCCGGAAGAGGGGTGTCGATATCCAGCCAGATCAGACCGCTCACTTCTAACCCTGTTCTGTGTCTACGTCGGGGAGATCGTAATAATGGATGGGAAAACTGCCATTTCTGGCATCGTCCACATAATGGCGCAGTGTCGTGCTCACTGTCCGAAAAGACAATTCTCCCCAAGGGATGTCTTCAAGCCGGAAGAAGGCGGCCTCACTGCTTTCCGGCCCTGGATAGAGCGCAGCGCTGGTGACTTTGGCCAGATAAAAGAAATGTACCTGATCGGCTTGCGGCACATCAATGACAGTGTAAAGCGCCCCCAATTCTATTTGTGCACCGGCTTCTTCCTGTGTTTCGCGCATGGCCCCTTGTGCCGTGGTTTCGCCGAGTTCCATGAAACCGGCTGGCAGCGTCCACTTCCCGAAACGAGGTTCGATAGCGCGACGGCACAGTAGAATGCGGTCGCCAAATACGGGAACCACGCCAACCACATTGCGGGGATTCTGGTAATGAATGGCGCCGCATTGGTCGCAGACATCTCGCATGCGGTTGTCTTCGGGCGGAATACGCCGGCTGAGCGGTGTACCGCAAGCCGCACAGAATTTCTGTGTTCGGGGTGCGGGAAAATAAAAGGTCGGCGCGTGTGCAGTCATGAGGGGATTCTAGCGAATACCAGGCATCTTAGCGTCCTGAATGGAAATCAGGGCACTAAGATGCTGGGCCTGGCGGTTGGCCGGAAGCAGGCTGTGCTGACCGGTTAGCCTCTTCTTCGGGGACAGACCGACGACGAAAATTCAGCGTGTTTTCCAGGGCGGCCTGGGAGCAGTAGAACAGAGGCAAAAGGTCAGCAGGAAAACCATCGAGCCCCCGAGAACGCAGCATG
>JBAYOJ010000316.1:0-3350 GCA_041678385.1 Burkholderiaceae bacterium
ACATCGCAGTGCATGATTTTTAAGGATTTCTACCGTGTTGCACACTGCATTGGAACGACTCAAGGTCAAAGGAAAATCCCTGTTGCCGATCGTGCAGGGTGGCATGGGGGTCGGCATCTCCGCCCATCGCCTGGCAGGTACAGTTGCTTCGCTGGGTGCGTTTGGCACCATTTCCAGCGTCGACCTGCGTCGCCATCACCCCGATCTCATGGAAGAAACGGGTCGTTCCCGCGATAAAGGCCTCATTAATAAGGTCAACCTGATCGCGCTCGATCGCGAGATCCAGGCCGCCCGCAAGCTGTCTGACGGCGGCGGGGCCATTGGCGTCAATGTCATGAAGGCGGTCGAGCAATACCCCGAATACATCCGCCAGTCCTGCGAAAGCGGGGCCGATGCCGTAGTCGTCGGTGCGGGTCTGCCGCTGGATCTCCCCGATCTCACCACCGAATTCCCAAAAACGGCAATCATCCCCATTCTTTCCGATGTCCGTGGCATTGCCGTCATCCTTAAAAAATGGATGCGCAAGAATCGTCTGCCCGACGCCATCGTGATTGAAAACCCGCGTTTTGCGGGCGGGCATCTGGGCTCGCCCACAGCCGACCGCATCAATGACCCGGCCTATGCGTTCCCCACTGTGCTCGAAGGCACGAAACAGCTGCTGAAAGAACTGGGCCTAGAACAGGAAAACATTCCCCTCATCACGGCGGGCGGTATCCACAGCCACGAACAGTTCAGGGAACTGCTCTCTCTGGGTGCCAGCGCAGTGCAGATGGGCACCCCCTTCGCTGTCAGCGAAGAAGGCGACGCCCATATCAACTTCAAACGGGTGCTGGCCGAAGCCAAACCCGAAGACATCGTCACGTTCATGAGCGTGGCGGGCCTGCCGGCGCGCGCAGTCCGCACGCCCTGGCTCGACAATTACCTCAAGAATGAAGCCAAGCTGCAAAACATTGCCAAGGTCAAGCCCTGCACAGTCGCTTTCGATTGCCTGGCTCAATGCGGCCTGCGCGATGGCATTTCCAAGCAAGGGCAGTTCTGCATCGATACCCGCCTGGCTTATGCCCTGGCTGGCGATGTCAACCGTGGCCTGTTTTTCCGGGGTGCCGACAAACTGCCTTTCGGCAATGCCATACGCCCGGTCCGCGAACTCATTGAATACATGCTCACCGGCCTGCGTCCGGCGCTGGCAGCCGTTGCCAGCCCCAGCGTCCGCTTGATCCCGGAACCCGTTCCCGCCTGATTGATATCCACGGTTTTTCCGGGCCTGTACATTTCCCGGGAATCTGACAAAAGCGCCGCCTCATGCGGCGCTTTTGCTTTGGGCCCATCACCGGGCACAGGCCTTGCTTGAGGCTCTGCGCGCGGCCGTACTGGCCGTCATCAACAGGAGCCACTCATGAATGAAGATACGATCAAAGGGCAATGGAAGCAACTGAAAGGCAAGGCCAAGTCGGCATGGGGTGACCTCACCGATGACGAGCTGACGCGGGTTGAAGGCAATGCTGAACAGCTTTCCGGCCTGATACAGGAACGCTACGGCCGCACACGGGATGAAGCCGATCGCGAAGTTCGTGATTTCTTCGACAAAAACCGTTAAGCCCCTTCGGGGGTGATAAGGCGGGTGAGCCTGGCCGGCCCGGTTCGAAAGTACCGGGTCAACAGCGAAACATCCGCCCATCGGCAAGTTCTTGGCAAGGAGGGTGCATGGATGGACTGGCGTGGGCCATGGCAGCACATATCATTGCCTTGGGTGTATGGAGCGCTGCCCTGGTTCTGCTGGCGGGCCTGTACGCCTTGGCGCCGTCCCTGCAGGAACGGGCCGAGGTGCAGCGCCACCGCGTGATGTGCCGTTATGTTTTTGTCATTCTGGCCTCGCCGGCGGCCGTACTGGCCATCCTTACGGGCTCAGTTCTGGTGCTGTTGCTTGGGGTGGAAGGGTCATGGCTGCTGGCCAAGCTGGCCGTAGTCGCGCTGATGGCTCTTTATCACACTTACTGCGGTCATCTGCTCGATTCGCAGGGCATGGAATCACGGCGATCGCGTCCGCGACGGCGCCACCCGATTCTGATCGGGCTGCCCCTCGTGCTCATCTCCATGATCCTCTTTCTTGTGCTTGCCAAGCCCGACGTGGTGTTCGAATACGAGGTCACCCCCAAGCCAGCCAGCCATCGCGACGAGGGCAGCGCCCAGCAACGAGAGATACAGACCACTGGAGCCTATGGCAGCGAGTGGGTCATCCAGACGGGATAACCAGTTGATGAAGGCTACTGCAAGCAGCATCACTGCCATGACGAAGTGGCTCCAGCCAGCGGCCCGGTGGCGGATTTCCTTGATGATGAGCAATTCCAGGGTGCCTATGATGCCGGCGAGAACGCCCAGCCCAGTGCCTCCTCCCACCAGCCAGAGTGAAACGCGGCCCCAGAAAGAGTCGCCGGTTGTCAGGTATGCAATGTCGGTAGCAACGACGGCCAGCAGGAAGGCAATTGGAAAGGGGACCACCATGGGGTGGATGGGATGGCGTGAAATGGCGACAGCGGTGCGCGTGCCCAGAGGCAGGGGATGTCCGAGTTTTTTCATGAAAAGATCCTGTTCTGCTCCGAGAAGAATGACGTATTGCCCAGGGCAACCCCCGTGCCACGGTGATACGGCTCTGCCACTGGGACCACATCGGGGGCGTTCGATTGCTGCGCTGGCCTCTACCGCAGGCCCCCTGATTCTGTCGGGCTGTGTCCAAGGCCCGCTTTCCACGCTGGATCCGGCCAGCGAAGTGACGCGTTCGGTTGCCGCCCTGTGGTGGAGCATGGCAGCCGGGACGGGCATCATTTTCCTGCTGATGGTGGGTCTGGCAGCGCTGGCGCTGCGTCGTAACCCCCCTTATGCCCCCGGGCGTAAAGGGGTGCTGGTGCTGCTGATCGGAGGTGGGCTCGTCCTGCCCAGCGTTGTGATTCTTGCGCTGCTGGCTTTCGGTTTGAGGCTGGATCAGGCGCAATGGCCACCCGGGGTTCAGGCTGAAGCGGCCGAGGCCTTTCACGCGGATGTGATTGCACACCAATGGTGGTGGGAAGCCCGTTACCCAGCTGCGGATGGCCAGGTCCCAGAAGAAGGACGCGCCGACGGTACTGCGCCAGATCTGGATAACGGTGAAGACAAACAGGTGCATGAGACCTTGCGTACGGTGAATGTGCTGCATGTCCCGGTAGGGGTGCCCATCCATTTACGCATCATGGCTAGCGATGTGATCCATGGTTTCTGGGTACCGCGCCTGGCCGGTAAGCTGGATGCAGTCCCCGGCAAGGTGAACCGCATCAGGTTGATGGTGGAAGAGCCAGGCGAGTATGCAGGCGTCTGTG
>JBAYOJ010000317.1:0-3335 GCA_041678385.1 Burkholderiaceae bacterium
GAGCTTCACGACTTCATTGAATCCGAAGCCCTGCCCGGCACAGGTGTCAGCCCGGAAACCTTCTGGTCCGGCTTCGATGCGCTGGTGCACGACCTGACACCACGCAACCGCGAACTGCTGGCACAACGTGATCAGCTGCAGGCACGCATCGACGAGTGGCACCGCGCCAACCCGGGCCCCATCAAAGACGCCGCCGCCTACGAAAACTTTTTGCGCGAGATCGGCTACCTGCAAGCCGAACCGGGTGACGTCCGCATTTCCACCAGCAAGGTCGATACCGAATTCTCGCAACAGGCCGGGCCGCAGCTTGTCGTACCGGTGACCAATGCCCGCTATGCCCTGAACGCCGCCAATGCGCGCTGGGGCAGCCTGTACGATGCCCTGTATGGCACCGACGCCATTCCCGAAACCGGCGGCGCGGAACGCAGTGGCGGCTATAACCCGGCCCGTGGCGAAAAGGTGATTGCCTACGCCCGCCGCTTCCTGGACGATGCCGCGCCCCTGCAGAACGGCTCGCATGCCGACGCTACCGCCTACGCCATCATGGATGGCAAGCTGCAGGTCACCCTCAAAGACGGCAGCCAGGGTACGCTGGCCGACCCGGCACTGCTGATCGGCTATCGTGGCGACACCGCCAGCCCCGAAGCCATCGTATTCCGCCACCATGGCCTGCATTTCAAGCTGCAGATCGACCGCAGCCACCCCATCGGCAGCCAGGACCCTGCTGGCGTCAAGGACATCGTGATGGAATCGGCCATCACCACCATCATGGACTGCGAAGACTCTGTCGCCACCGTGGATGCCGAAGACAAGGTACTGGCCTATCGCAACTGGCTGGGTCTCATGAAGGGCACGCTGGCCGAGCCCGTCACCAAGGGCGGCAAGACCTTCACCCGCACCCTGAATCCGGACCGCAGCTGCACTGGCCTGAATGGCGCAGAAATCACCCTGCCGGGCCGCTCGCTTATGCTGGTGCGCAACGTCGGCCACCTGATGACCAACCCCGCCATCCTGATCGGCGATGGCGAAGAAATCCAGGAAGGCATCATGGATGCGGTCATTACGTCCCTGATCGCCATGCACGACCTTCAGCGCCGCCAGAACTCCCGCGCCGGCTCGGTCTATATCGTCAAGCCCAAAATGCACGGCCCCGACGAGGTTGCCTTCGCCAACGAGCTCTTCACCCGTGTCGAAGGCCTGCTGGGCCTGGAGCGGAACACGCTCAAGATGGGCATCATGGACGAAGAACGCCGCACCAGCGTCAACCTGAAAGCCTGCATCGCCGCCGCCCGCGAACGGGTCGCCTTCATCAACACCGGTTTCCTCGACCGCACCGGCGACGAAATGCATACTTCCATGGAAGCCGGCCCCATGGTGCGCAAGGGTGACATGAAACGCAGCGTCTGGATCGACGCCTACGAACGCAGCAACGTCCAGACCGGCCTGGCATGCGGCCTGCGCGGCCATGCTCAGATCGGCAAGGGGATGTGGGCCATGCCCGACCTGATGGCCGACATGCTCGAACAGAAGATCGGCCACCTGAAGGCGGGCGGCAATACAGCCTGGGTCCCTTCACCCACGGCCGCCACCCTGCATGCCCTGCATTATCACCAGGCCGATGTGCAAGCCATCCAGCTCTCTCTGGAAGGCCGCAACGACCCCCTGCTGGGCGATATCCTGCACGTGCCCGTTGCCACCGACACCAATTGGTCGGCAGACGAAATCCAACAGGAACTGGACAACAACGCCCAAGGCATACTGGGCTATGTGGTCCGCTGGATCGACCAGGGCGTGGGCTGCTCGAAGGTGCCCGATATCCACGACGTCGGGCTCATGGAAGACCGCGCGACGCTGCGGATTTCCAGCCAGCACATGGCCAACTGGCTGCGCCATGGCATCGTCACCCGTGAACAGGTCACGGAAACCATGCAGCGCATGGCCGCCGTAGTCGACCGCCAGAACGCCGGCGACCCCGCCTATCGCGACATGGCCGGCAATTACGCCACCTCAGCCGCCTTCCAGGCCGCCTGCGACCTCGTCTTCAAGGGTCTGGAACAACCCAACGGCTACACCGAGCCGCTGCTGCACAAATGGCGCCAAGTGGTAAAAGCCTCAACCGCCGCCTGATGTAAAAAAAGGGGGGCAAAAAAAGGGGGACAGACCACGTTTTTCCAAAAGAAAAACGTGGTCTGTCCCCCTTTTTTATTTAGGTACGTACCTGGGCGATGGTTTCATCCAGGCGCGCCAGCATGGTGGCGAGGTCTTCTTGAGTGATGTTCAGGGCGGGCATGAAGCGCAGCAGGTTGGGGCGCGGAGCATTCAGCAGCAGACCCGCAGGTGTTGCCGACATTGCCGCCTGCACGATGGCCGGGCCGTCGTCGCGGTCCAATATCAGGGCGCGCAGCAGACCTGAACCGCGTTCGCCTTTGAGGCCCCATTTTGCTGACAGCGCCAGCAGGCCTTCAGACAGTTGAGTGGCTCGGGCCCGCACACTTTCCAGGAAGCCATCTGCCGTCAGGGTGTCGAACACAGCCACGCCCACGGCCGTCATCAGCGGATTGCCGTTGTATGTGCCGCCCTGATCGCCATGCTCAAAGCAGCTTACCGCTTCGCGGGCGCACAGGGCCGCCAGCGGCACGCCAGCGCCGATACCCTTGCCCAGGGTCATGATGTCAGGCTCTATGCCCGACTGCTCGTATGCGAACAAGGTGCCGGTACGGCCGAAACCGGTCTGGACTTCGTCAACAATGAGCAGCAGACCGTGTTCGTCGGCCAGCGCCCGCAGGCCTTGCATAAATTCACGTGTAGCCGGAATGACCCCGCCTTCCCCCTGAACGGGTTCGATCATGATGCCCACTGTCTCGGCATCAATGAGCGCCCGTACGGAATCCAGATCATTGAGGCGGGCCTTGGGAAAGCCGGGCACCTGAGGTGCGAACAGGGTATCCCAGCCGGCCTTGCCCGACGCCGACATGGTGGCCAGCGTGCGGCCGTGGAAGCTGTGGTCCAGGGTGATGATCTTGTAAGCGCCGTTGCGATTCAGACGCCCCCATTTACGCGCCAGCTTGATGGCGCCTTCATTGGCTTCTGCACCGCTGTTGGCAAAAAAGATGCGGTCGAAACACGATGCCCCGGTAATGCGCTTGGCCAGTTCCATGGACGGCGCATTGTAGAAAGCGGGCGACGGATTGATCAGGCGGCTGGCCTGGTCTTCGATGGCCCGAACGACGGCGGGCGGGCAATGGCCCAGGCTGTTGACGGCCCAGCCTTGCACGAAATCGAGGTATCGCTTGCCGGTGTGATCCTCTAGCCACGAACCTTCACCACGCACAAAC
>JBAYOJ010000318.1:0-3335 GCA_041678385.1 Burkholderiaceae bacterium
CCGCGTTTGCGCGCCTTGTTTCTGGGGCTGGGGTATGCGTTCTTGTATATCCCGATCTTTGTACTGATGGTGCTGTCGTTCAACGACTCCGCCATGATGACGACCTGGACAGGCTTCTCTTTGCGCTGGTACCACGAACTCTTCAATGACCGCGCTTTGCTCGAAGCGGCCCGGCTCTCACTGCTGATTGCCGCCTTCACGGCCACGGCGGCGGTGATGGTCGGCACCTGGGCGGGTTATGTGCTGGCGCGCATGGGCCGTTTTCGGGGGTTTGCCCTGTTCGTGGGCCTGGCCAGTGCACCGCTGGTCATTCCCGAAGTGGTTTTGGGTATTTCCCTGCTGTTGATGTTCGTCGAACTGAGCAGCCTGCTAGGTTGGGAAGGCAGCAATGGCGCATTCACCATCTGGGTGGGGCATGTGATCTTGAGCATGGCGTATGTGTCCATCATCATTCAGTCACGAGTGCGCGATCTGGATCGCTCGCTTGAAGAAGCCGCCCTTGATCTGGGCGCCTCGCCGCTCAAGGTGTTCTTCCAGATCGTCCTGCCGCTGATTGCCCCCGCCCTGGTTGCCGCGTGGCTGCTGGCGTTCACCTTGTCGCTCGACGATGTGGTGATCGCCTCCTTCCTGACCGGGCCGGGCTACACCACGCTGCCGCTCGAAGTCTTTTCCCGCGTGCGTTTGGGGCTCAAACCCGAGATCAACGCACTCGCCACCATTTTCATGGTGCTGGTCGCCGTGTTTGTGGTGATTGCAAATCGTGTACAGAATCGAAAAGGATAATCATGTCATCTTCCATCGCTCTTCATGGTCTCGCCAAGTGCAGCACCTGCGTCAAGGCAAGGCAATGGCTGGCAGGGCGCGGCGTTGATGTCGTCTTCACCGATTATCGTGAACATCCGCTGCCGCCTGAAGGGCTGGTGCAATGGAGCCATAAGCTTGGTGGCTGGGAAAAACTCGTCAACCGTGCATCCATGACCTGGCGCAACCTGCCGGCGGAACGCAAGTTGCCTGGTTCCGACGATGAGTGGCTGGCGCTGATTGCGGAGTTCCCGGCGCTGGTGCGCCGCCCGCTGGCAATCTGGCCTGACGGCACCGTCACTGTGGGCTTCACTGAAAAAAAGTACACCGAACGACTCGGTGGCTGATCTTCCCATTTTTCCTAGAGACCTTTGCCATGCTGACCCAAGACGAACTCAAGCGCAATGTTGCCGCAGCGGCGGCCGAATACGCATTGACCTGCCTGCAAGCCGATTCCGTGCTTGGTGTGGGCACGGGCTCTACTGTTGATTGTTTCATTGATGCCATTGCAGGGCATCGTCAGCGCTTTCGTGCGGCTGTTTCGAGTTCGGAACGTAGTACACGGCGCATGGTGGAACATGGCATCACCGTGCTGGACCTCAACGACGTCGTGGACATGCCCATCTATGTCGACGGGGCCGATGAGATCGACCACGGCCTGTGCATGATCAAGGGCGGCGGCGGTGCGCTTACTCGTGAAAAAATCGTGGCTTCCGTGGCCAGGCGTTTCGTCTGCATCGTGGATGAGTCCAAGGTGGTAGATCGTCTGGGTGCGTTTCCGTTGCCGGTGGAAGTGATCCCCATGGCACGCGAAGCCGTGGCACGCCGGCTGCTTACCCTGGGCGGCCAGCCGGTGCTGCGACAGGGCTTTGTAACCGACAACGGCTGCGAAATCCTTGATGTTTCAGGTCTGGAAATCTCTGAGCCTGCCAAACTCGAAGCCCACATCAACGATATCCCGGGTGTCGTCAGCTGCGGGTTGTTCGCCATATCCGGGGCGGATCTTGCACTGGTATCATCACAAGCGGGGGTACGCCGCCTGGAATGCCCCGCCGGCCTGGGCGGGGACATATAACCGTCATATTCAGGTGCTACCCTTACAGGATGCTGTTCAAACAGCACAACAGGTTTAAATCCACTTGGATTCCATTCTCATTCGCGATCAAAAAGCACCATGACCGAGCATACCAACAGGCAGTTTTCCGCCGACCTCGAAGCGGTCCGTTCCCAGTTCCTGGAAATGGGCGGCCTTGTAGAAACCATGATCCAGGACGCTGTCGAGGCGCTGCAGACCGGTGATCTTTCCCTGGTCGAGCGCGTGCGCGAGCGCGAGCGCGAAGTCAATCGGCACGAAGTCGAGATCGATGAACGCATAGGCTTGCTGATCGCACGCCATCAACCCACGGCCGTGGATCTGCGTACATTGCTGTCGGTGTCCAAGATGCTGACCGACATGGAACGCTGTGGTGACGAAGCCGAAAAAATCGCCAAAGTCGCACGCCGGCTGCATGAAGCAAACTCGCTCTACGAGCCAGTTGTGGAATTGCGGCATATGGCCAAAAGCGTGTCGCTCATGATCCGCGACATGCTAGACAGTTTTGCGCGCCACGACCCCGTTCATGCCGCGACCGTGGTCCGCAGTGACAGGGAAGTTGATAAAGAATGGAAGGCTGCCCTGCGTCACATGGTGACCTACATGATCGAAGACCCACGCGGTATTTCGAAGTCGATCGAACTGGTCTTCATCGCCCGGGCGCTGGAACGCATCGGCGACCATGCAAAAAACATGGCGGAACGCGTGATTTACATGGTTCGTGGCGACGATGTGCGCCATACGGGGCTTAAGTACACTGAACGTGCCGCCCGGGGCGAACTCACTGAAGAACCAACGCTTGGCGGCCTGGGCGTACCTGCCGCTGATGCGGTAGAGCCCGAGCCGGAAAACTGAACCCGCGCCGTCAGGCCGGAGTTCTTCACACAGCTGCCGACGTCGGTTGGCTGAGCCGGGGCGTTCCCGCCCCGGCGTCTTCAAAATGCCTTAGCGTGAACAGGCCTTAATCCGTGGGTGGGACATAGCCCTGTGCCTCGATGTCGCGATCCTCGAACAGATAGCTTTCCATTTGCTGGGCCAAATACTTGCGTGCCCGCGCATCGGCTAGATTTAGATGGTTTTCATTGACCAGACGGGTCTGGATGTCTGTCCAGTCGGCCCAGGCCTGCTTGGAAATTTCACGCCAGATGCGAACGCCCAGATCGCCCGGGTAGGGTGGGTAGTCCAGGCCTTCGGCCTCACGTTTGAGCTTGGTGCATTGGACCATGCGTGTCATGCGGTTCCCCCTTGGAATTGAATACGGATACCCCATTGTAGCGGGGGCGGTATCCGGTTTTCGGGCCTTACAGCCGTTTGATGAAGATCAGGCTGTTCCGTGAGCGGTTGTAATTCAGCTGGCGATCCTTGGGCAGGTCGGTAATGCCGCCCTGCACGAAACCGCGTTTAATGAACCAGTGCGACGTACGTGTGGTCAGGACGAACA
>JBAYOJ010000319.1:0-3334 GCA_041678385.1 Burkholderiaceae bacterium
TCTTCGGTGCGCGAGTATCTGGCCAGTGAAGCCATGGCAGGGTTGGGCATACCCACTACTCGCGCCCTTGCGCTGGTGGTTTCCGACGACCCTGTGTACCGTGAAACCATAGAAACCGCCGCCATAGTGACGCGTGTCTCGCCTACCTTCATACGGTTCGGCAGCTTTGAACAATGGATGGGAGACCCCGATAAGCTGCGCGTGCTCACCGATCACGTGCTTGAGCATTATTATCCTGAACTGCGCCACACTGCCGGTGGCGAACCGGATACCTGGGAAAATGCGGTGCTGCGCATGTTACGCGAAGTCGTGCGTCGCACTGCCGAACTGGTGGCCGGCTGGCAGACTGTCGGTTTCTGCCATGGGGTCATGAACACCGATAACATGTCGATAGTAGGCTTGACCATGGATTACGGCCCCTATGGTTTCATGGACGGCTTCCAGGCCAATCACATCTGCAATCACAGTGATACTCAGGGCCGCTATGCATGGAATGTGCAGCCCGCGGTGGCACACTGGAATCTCTATCGTCTGGGGGGCGTGTTCCTGGGCGTAGGTCTGACCGAAGAGGCGCTGCGTGCCGCGCTTTCGGGTTATGAACGTGACTTCCTGGATGCGTATCAGGCCAAACTGTGCCGCAAGTTCGGGCTGTCAGCCTGGGAAGAGGGCGATGAAGAATTGGTGGACAGCTGGTGGCGACTATTGCACGGGCCGCGTGCCGACTTCACGCTGTCATTCCGTCATCTTGTGACGGCAATGCGTGACCCAGCTCCGTTTCTTCATCTGTTTACCGACCCGGAGCCAGCAAAGGAATGGCTGGGTCGTTATCGGCAGCGTCTTGGCCGCCAGTCAGTATCGAATGATGAGCGCGAATCCAGCATGCTGAGGGCGAATCCACTCTATGTATTGCGCAACCATTTGGCTCAGGGTGCTATCGATGCCGCCCAGAAAGGGGATGCGGGCGAAATCAATACCTTGCTGGAGTTATTGCGCGACCCGTACACCGAGCGGCCTGGCCGCGAGCATTATGCACAGCAAGCGCCGGAATGGGCGGAACGGCTGGAAGTCAGCTGCTCTTCGTGAACCGGCCGTTCTGGCAGGCAGACATGGCGGATATACAATGCCATGCACATAGCTAACCGAATCCAAATAACCCATATCGCACCATGTCTGGCAACACTTTAGGCAAACTGTTTTGTGTCACGAATTTCGGCGAATCCCATGGCCCTGCCATCGGCGCCGTTGTAGATGGCTGTCCGCCTGGGCTGGCCTTAGATGTTGCCGATATCCAGGCTGAGCTCGACCGGCGTCGGCCGGGGACGTCCCGCCATGTCACCCAGCGCCGGGAAGCCGACGAGGTGGAAATTCTGTCAGGCGTTCATGAAGGGCGCAGCACGGGGACGCCTATCAGCCTGCTCATTCGTAATACCGATCAGCGCAGCAAGGACTATGGAAACATAGTAGATACTTTTCGGCCTGGCCATGCTGATTACTCTTATTGGAAAAAATACGGCTTGCGTGACCCGCGTGGTGGCGGGCGTTCATCAGCACGCCTGACTGCACCCACCGTCGCAGCCGGTGCCATAGCCAAGAAATGGCTGGCAGCCGAGTACGGCGTCAGCATTCGGGGCTACATGAGCCAGCTGGGCCCGATTCCCATTCCGTTCCACAGCTGGGGTGATGTCGGCGCCAACCCTTTCTTTGCAGCCAATGCAGCCGTTGTTCCCCAGCTTGAAACCTACATGGACGAGCTGCGGCGCGACGGCGACTCCATCGGCGCTCGTATTGAAGTGGTGGCTGAGCATCTGCCTGCAGGGTGGGGTGAACCCATCTATGACAGGTTGGATGCAGATATTGCCCACGCAATGATGGGGCTGAACGCCGTAAAAGGGGTATCGATAGGTGCCGGTTTTGCCTGCATAGAGCAGCGCGGCTCTGAACACGGCGACGAAATCACCCCCGGGGGCTTTATCGGCAATCATGCCGGCGGCGTGCTGGGGGGGATTTCAACCGGGCAGCCGATCACCGTTTCCCTGGCCATCAAGCCCACGTCCAGCATACGTGTGGAACGGCGCTCGATCACCGTATCTGGCGAGCCGACGGTCGTGCAGACTTTGGGCCGGCATGACCCTTGCGTCGGCATACGCGCCACGCCCATTGCAGAAGCCCTGCTCGCCATCGTTCTCATGGATCATGCTTTACGCCAGCGCGCACAGTGCGGGCGGCAGTAGTTCACTCTCCAACCCCAGCAAGGAAACTGTCATGAAGGGAACATACAGAACAGGACGGCGTATTTTGCTCTGGAGCGGTGCATTGATGCTCACCGTATTGACGGGCTGCGCGTCGGTACAGACCACCCAGAGTGGCAGCATTGGTGTGGAGCGCCGGCAATATATGGCGGGTGCGGTTTCAGCTGCGGACCTGCAGCAGGAAGCGAACAAGCAATACAACCAAATGATGGCCGAAGCACGTGCCGCTGGTGCCCTGGATGCCAGCTCTGCTCAGGTACAGAGAATACGCACCATCACTAATCGTCTTATCGCGCAGGTTGGGGCGTTTCGCAGCGACGCAAGCAGTTGGCCCTGGGAAGTGCATGTCATCAGCTCCGACGAGGTTAATGCCTGGTGCATGCCTGGCGGGAAAATGGCCATTTACACAGGGTTGATCAATCGGATCAATCCGTCGGATGACGAATTGGCCGCAGTACTGGGCCACGAAATGGCCCATGCGTTGCGCGAACACTCACGCGAGCAGATTTCCCAGCAGATGGCGGCACAGGTCGGGCTCTCCGTGCTGTCGGCGGTGACAGGGGTTTCCGCCGCTGGTGACCTGGGGGCAGCGCTCACCAATGTGATGTTTACATTACCCAACAGTCGCACCCATGAATCCGAAGCCGATCTGATCGGCGTGGAACTGGCCGCCCGGGCAGGCTATGATCCCCGGGCCGCCATTACACTTTGGCAGAAAATGGGCAATCTCAGTGCGGGCAGTGCGCCGCCTGAATTTCTTTCTACCCACCCGTCGGCCTCCACGCGCATGACAGAACTCCAGCGCAGCGCCGAAAAGGTAATGCCCCTGTACCGACAAGCAGGCGGCCGCAACTAAAATTAAATGGGGTCATAAAAGGGGGACAGACCACGATTTCCGTAGGAAATCGTGGTCTGTCCCCCTTTTAAGGAAATGACCCCATTTTAAATTAAAGGTATTGCAGGCGCTTGCAAAGCAGGGCATACTACTAAAATATTCTTTTAAACGTAATCTACTTCTTGATTTGCAAGCGCTTGCAAAGTGATTTTGAGGCACAGAATGGCAATACGATATTTAAAGAAGGGCA
>JBAYOJ010000320.1:0-3327 GCA_041678385.1 Burkholderiaceae bacterium
CTATATCGTTCATTGATATAGTACCGACTTTCGGTATAGCTATTCGCTGTTCGATACACCGTATTGATCCGCTGCAGCGTAGCGGTACAAACTCCATCGAGATTGAGGTGAAGGTGAACAACAAACAAGAACGGTGTATGAGCTGGACTTCTTCGGCAGGGTGCGCGGCATGAGCACCGAGGCACTGGAAAGCTATCTTGCAACGGAAGAGGCACGCCGCAGCGCGCATATCAGTCTGGTGGCTGAAGTGGCGGGCGCCCACCTGAACTGGGTGGTGGACAGCCAGTTGCTGGACCTGGCACGCAATACTCAAGCGACTCGGGAACGCACGGTCGACCTGGTGGAGCGCCAGTATCAGGTGGGGGTGGCGACGCAGCTGGATCTGAGTCAGGCCAGAGGGGCTTTGCATGATGCCCGCAGCAGCACGGCCGAATTCGACCGCCTGGTTCAGCAGGACGTCAATGCCCTGCAACTACTGACGGGCAGTTCCCAAGCGCTTGTGCTCGGCTCCGCCCCAAAGAACGTGGGCAGTGTTGTCCGGCTCGCCGGCATCCCCCCGGCCTTGTCCAGCGACGTACTGCTGAACCGCCCGGATATCCGGGCAGCGGAACACAGGATCCGGGCTGCCAATGGCAGCATAGGCGCGGCGCGCGCCGCCTTTTTCCCAAGGATCGTACTTACGGGCACAGCAGGTACGGCAAGCGCTGACCTTTCCAACCTGTTCAGTGGTGGATCGGGCGTATGGTCCTTTCTGCCACGCATTGATCTGCCCATTTTCGACTTTGGCAATCGGCAGGCGAATCTGGACCTGGCTGAAGTCCGGCGCGATATCCGCATTACCCAGTACGAACGCGCTATACAGACAGGTTTCCGCGAAGTGGCAGACGCGCTGGTTGCACGTAGCCGTTACGTTGAACAGTTGCAGGCCCAGGAGGACCTTGCGGAAGAGGCGGAACGCACGCACACCCTGTCTTCTTACCGCTATGAAACTGGTATAGACAGTTTTCTGCAGGTTCTTGATGCGCAACGCACCCTGTTCGATGCGCAAAAGGCCCTGCTGGCAACACGTGCGCAACAGCAGCTGAACCTGGTCCAGCTTTATTGTTCACTAGGCGGCGGCTGGGATACCGGCCAGACACCTTGACCAGGGCGCGAGGGTTGCTGGCGGCACGTTATTTGCACCTGTCGCCAGCAGGGTCTATTGCGGCAGGGGAAGGAGTAACATTGCCGCTTCCCGGCACAAAAACCGGGGTTCATCAGCATTCAAGAAAAAGTGGAAACAATGAATTGTCGAATCCGTCATCGTGTCTGCAAAGCTGCAGGCTCGGCTGCGACCGTGCTGGCCCTGGCTTGCTCGCCGCTTGCCGCTCAGGAACGCTATCAATCGCCCAGCGTTGGGCTGAGACTGGGGGCGGGGGAACACTATCAGCGCGCCGAGCTGGCCTGGGAATCACCAGCGCTCTGGACTTACCGGTTCGAAGGCGGCAGTCGCCTGGATCTGCTTGGCGAGCTGGGCGCAGCCTATTGGCGCGCTGACGGTTCGCGCAGCCCCGGCAGTGTCTGGCAATTCAGTGCGACTCCTTTTCTGCGCTGGACATGGGCCGACCGCTATTACCTGGAAGCAGGTATTGGAGCGACCGTTTTTTCCCGTACCGATTTCGCTGACAAGAATCTCAGCACGGCCTTCCAGTTCGGCGATCACATCGGCGTTGGCATGCACCTGTCGCCACACAGCCGCCTGAGCCTGCGTTATTCGCATTACTCGAATGCGGGCATCAAGCGGCCCAATCCTGGGCTCAACATTTTGCAGCTCAACTACAGCTATCAATACTGATGGCGTTATCATGTATCTGCTACTGATTTTGTCTTATCCCCTGGCAGACACATGACCACACCCCCCCTTCGCATCGCCATCAACGGTTATGGGCGCATTGGCCGTTGCGTATTGCGCGCCCTTCATGAGTCCTCTCTGCGACACCGCTTTGAGGTCGTTGCCATCAACGAACCGTCTGATCTGGCCACGATGGCCTACCTTTCCCAGTTTGATTCCACTCATGGGGTCTTTCCGGGCACGGTAGAGCAGGGTGAGGACAGCCTGCGCGTCAACGGTCAGGATATCCGCATCACGCACGCCACTGAACCAGAAGACGTCGATTGGGCGTCGCTGGAAATCGACCTGCTGCTTGAGTGTTCAGGCCGTTACGGAAGCAGGGGCGAATTCCTGCGTTTTGTTGATGCGGGTTGCCCGCGCCTGCTGGTTTCCCACCCTGGCGAAAGTGCCGACGACATCGACTACACCGTGGTTTACGGCCTGAACCAGCAAGATATCCCCCCGGACGCAGCCGTGGTGTCCAACGCATCGTGCACGACGAATGCAAGCATTCCCGTGCTTGCCGCCCTTGACGAGCGCTATGGGATAGAACACGCTTTTCTGACGACCTTGCATTCCGTCATGAATGATCAGCCGCTCATAGATGGCTACCATCATAAGGATCTGCGCCGCACCCGATCGGCGATGCAGTCCATCGTTCCGGTTTCCACAGGGCTGGCGCAAGGCGTGGAGCGACTACTGCCGCAATTGAGCGGTAAGGTCCAGGCCAAAGCCATAAGGGTACCCATACTGAACGTTTCGGCCATCGATCTCATGCTCAAGCTGGGTCGCGATGTCTGTACAAACTCACTGAATGCCGCGCTGATGGAACTCAGCCGGCAATCACCGGGGCTGGTCGCCTATTCCAACCACCCGCACGCTTCCGTCGACTTCAATCACAATCCCAACTCAGTGATTATCGATGGCAGCCAGACTAAAACCAACGGTGATGGCTTTGCCAACATCTTCCTGTGGTTTGATAATGAGTGGGGGTTTGCCAATCGCATGCTGGATGCCGCCCTGGCCTGGGCCGGGAAATTCCATCCGGCTGCGCCAGCGACAATGGCCTGACAGCGCCCGGCTTCATTACCAAGAAAGGAAACAACATGGCTGATGTGCGTATTGAAACCGACTCCATGGGCGAAATCGCCGTTCCGGCGCAGCGTTATTGGGGTGCCCAGACTCAGCGTTCCATCCATAATTTCCCGATAGGGGTGGATCGCTTCCGTTGGCGTGCACCCATTATCACGGCGCTGGGCATTCTCAAGAAGGCTGCGGCCCTGGCCAATGGCGAGCTGGGTCAATTGCCCGCTGATGTTGCTCAACTGATTGTACGCGCGGCTGACGACGTTATTGATGGCCGGCTCAATGATGAATTCCCCCTGGTCGTGTTCCAGACGGGCTCGGGCACGCAGTCAAACATGAATGCCAACGAGGTCATTTCCAATCGGGCGATA
>JBAYOJ010000321.1:0-3327 GCA_041678385.1 Burkholderiaceae bacterium
TCCGGGGACGTGGGAAGCTTCACATCAGTTGAACGCCGGCCACTCATAACATCCACTCTTTGAAAAATGAGTCATCAGTATAAGAAGCACAACCCACATAACAAGACTAAGTTCCAGTATATGGAAATTAAAAACAGAGGATTTCCCTAGGAAGTACCTAGGGATGCTCTGAATCGGAGTACCGAGCTCCCGTTTTAATAGCGGGTGGCGCTAGAATCGGGCTTCACTCCCGATCATCTTGATCCGCCCACCATAGGCCTATATCCATGTCGACACCGCTTGAGCTCGCCCTGCCCCAACTCTTTTACTCAGAGGGTTCTCCTTATGCCCGCATCTGTCGCATGGCCGTACGCGAACGGGGGCTGGCGGGGGAAGTCGCGGAAGTGGTCACGACACTGCGTGACCCCAAGGCGGCTGTATTGCCACATAGCCCCGTCGGCCGCGTGCCGGCGCTCGTGCTGGGGGATGGCACCACACTCACCGAAACCACCCTCATTCTGGGCTGGCTGGATAAATACGGAAGCCAGCCCGCCATTCTGCCAAGCGACAATTCGGGGCTGGCGGCCTATGGGCGGGTGCTGGGTCTGCTGGATGGCATGGCGGTGTGGAACCGTGAGTTGCGGCGCCCGGAATCTGAGCGCAGCCCGTCTGTTCTGGCGCTGGAAGTCACTCGTGCCAATCGGGTGGCTGACGCGCTGAATCACGATGTCACCGCTGGCGGCTATGCCGCTGTGGATGCCGGCTACCTGACCCTCGCCACCATTCTGGGCTATGCGGAACGCCGCCACACCGTCTGGAAATGGCGGGAAAACAGGCCTGCGCTTGAACAATGGTTCCAGCGTGCGGCACAGCGTGACGCTTTCCAGGAAACGCTGCCACCGCCCAGCGGCATATGAAAACCCTGCGGCCTGTGTGACCACGACAGCAAGTGGCTGCCTGTATGGCGATATCAGTCAGCGGCCCCGGCTATGCGCGCACGGGCTCGTGCCGCTTCTCGGTGCAAATCCAGCTGCTGGTAAACATCTGCCAGCGCAAGGTTGACGGGCACCGACAAGGGGTCGTAGCCTCGCGCCTGCTCCAGCATCTGCTGCGCCTGCACGTAGCGGCCTGTCTTTATGGTGCTATCCATCAGAATCTGGTTGAATAAATCGCGCTGCGCATGGCTGCCGCCAATTTCCAGCATGCGTGGGGCAGTCAGCGACATTTTCCGGAAGGCCTGCTCGTAATCCCCCCTGGCATGGGCCAGCAATCCTTCGCAGGTATTGACACAGACGACTGCCCACGCTTCGCGGGTGAGCTCAGGGGCTCGTGCGGCGAAGCCGCGCAGCTTGCTCATCAACTGTTCAGCCTCCGGCAAACGGGCCCGGGCCAGCCCATAAAGATATTGCATGGTAAGAAACGGCTGCACAAAGTCGTTGACCCTGGCCTTCAGATGTTCGCCCAGATCGACCCAGCGGTCGCCCACATCGACCCCTGCCAGTTCCAGCCGGATCAACAGCGATACCGCCCCGACCTGGTCCTGGGAATATGCTTTCCAGATCCCCCAGACATGGCGGTCATACAGCTCAAGCACTTCGCTATAACGCCCCTGGCTTAACAAAAACAACGCCAGATGCCACCAGTTATGGGTGTGCATGAAGGAATTCAGATCCACCCAGGTATCGCTGACATCGCGCATGAACGCCAGGCCTTCCGAAATGCGCCCCTGTGTCAGCATGACATGCGCCATGGCATGATGCGCCCAGGGTTCTTTGCGCTTCATCGAGATTGCCTTGCCCGCTGCGACTTCTGCCTGATCAAGCAGATGGCACTGTTCGTAGCCGAAGGCCATCAACCCGTGCATGTAGGGCACGTCCGCATTGTTATCCAGCACCTGGTCGGCGATGGACAGCATGCCAGCACAGTTTCCGAGGTTGAAGTAATGGTACTGCGCATGCTTGATCGCAGCGAGGTCGCGCGGATATTCCCTCGCCGCCTGCCGTGAAAGGTTCAGCACACGGCCGATGTCGCCATTCACCCAGGCACGCGCAATGGCCGTGGTCAACTGCTCGCGCGGTGTTGCCGTCCGGGCGGCCGCTTCCGCCTTATCAAGATAGGGCCTGGCCAGTGTCGGCGCGTCTGCGCTTTCCATGAACATGTAGCATAGCGCTGTATACGCATTGGCGAGACAACAATCAGGGTCTTCGTCCGCAGCCTTCGCGACGTTTGCCGCTTTCGTTTCGTAGGCCAGGAAGCCTTCGATAAAATCATTCACTGCAGCAAGCGTCGCATCGGAATCGGTAGTGACGATGTTGCCCAGCCAATCTTTTCTCATGCCTTCCTCCGTTTTTTGTCGAAGTTTACGGCAGCAGCCAGGCGGGCATGCAACACCAGCTCTTGATGCCTTACGTTGGGGGCTCGTCTTCAGTCGTGAGGCCGGCGGCGCGCCATTCCGACACCCCCCCTGCCAGGGGGCGGGCCCGTTTGCCACCGGCACGAAGGATGTTTACCGCATCCATGGTCAAGACACAGTATTGGCCCTGGCAGTACGCCACGACATCAGCATTCCCGGACAGCTCGTCCATGCGCTGTTCCAGCTGCTCTATCGGGATATTGAGCGCCCCGGGAAGGTGACCCTGGGAATACTCATCATCGGTTCGCACGTCCAGCAGCACGACGGTGCCGGCGTCCATGCGGCCCAATAGATCCCTGATTGACACCCACTCCATGCCTTCAGGACTTTGGCGACTGCTTGCAAGAACCTTTTTGATCTGACCCTGCTGATATTCAACATAGCTGCTCAATGTGACAAGTACATTGGCCATTTCCACGGAACTCAAACGATAGAACACGTGCTTGCCGTCGCGACGCGTCAGCACACAGCCTGCACGCTTCAGCTGCTGCAGATGCTGGGACGCATTGGCCAGACTCAGGCCAGTGAGTTCTGCCAGCTGGTCGACCGAGCACTCGCCCAGTGCGATCTGGCGCAATAAGGCCAGACGATGTGGGTGCGCCAACGCTTTCGCAACTTCTGCCTGCGCGGTGAAGTCGGTGTTGATCACGGATGAGCTTGACAGGTCCATAGCAGGTTAGATTATCATCACTCCATCAATCAATCAATAAATTGATTGTTTTATAAATTAACAGTGACCGCAAACTTCGAAAGCGCGACTCAAGCGCACAAGCATCCCTCCAAACGGAGATGCGATCCGGGTAGTGGTCCAAAAAACTGGGGTAATGCAAATGTCTTCTGTACATCATTCGCTCATCATTCTCGGCTCAGGCCCGGCAGGCTGGACAGCCGCCGTCTATGCGGCGCGCGCCAATCTCAAGCCCACGGTCATCACA
>JBAYOJ010000322.1:0-3327 GCA_041678385.1 Burkholderiaceae bacterium
CTGCAGTCCGGCTACATCTATCACTACGCCTTTGCAATGATCATCGGGATCATGGCTTTATTAACCTTTTTCGTGCTGACGGTTCACTGATGGCTAGCGATATGGCGTCTTCTACATTTCCATGGTTAACGCTCGCGATTTTCGTGCCCATCGTCGCCGGCCTGCTGGTATTGCTGGTCGGCCGCGATGAACGGCCCGAGCTTGCGCGGGTGTTGTCGCTGGTCGGTGCCGTTCTCGGCTTCCTGGTGACCATTCCGCTGTATACAGGTTTCGATCCGTACACAGCCAACATGCAGTTCGTTGAACTTACGCCCTGGATCGAGAGCTTCTCGGTCAACTACCACCTGGGCATCGATGGCATCTCTTTGTGGTTTGTGCTGCTCACGGCCTTCATCACCATCATCGTGGTGCTGGCGGGCTGGGAAGTCATCACCAGCCGCGTGTCACAGTACATGGGGGCCTTCCTGATCCTGTCAGGCCTCATGATCGGTGTATTCGCGGCCCTAGACGCGATGCTGTTCTATGTGTTCTTCGAAGCCACCCTGATTCCGATGTATCTCATCATCGGTGTCTGGGGCGGTCCGAACCGTGTGTATGCGGCGTTCAAGTTCTTCCTTTACACGCTGCTCGGTTCCTTGCTGATGCTGGTGGCTTTCATCTACCTTTGGCATGTGTCCGGCGGGTCGTTCGACATCCTGACCTGGCACAAGACAGCGCTGGCCCATACACCGCAGATCCTGATTTTCCTGGCTTTGCTGGCGGCGTTTGCCGTAAAGGTGCCGATGTGGCCCGTACATACCTGGCTGCCGGATGCGCACGTCGAAGCACCTACGGGGGGGTCGGTCGTGCTGGCAGCCATCATGCTGAAGCTGGGCGCCTACGGCTTTCTGCGCTTCTCGCTACCCATCGTGCCGGATGCGTCCCAGACTCTGTCAGGCCTGATGATCGCGCTGTCGCTGATAGCCGTGATTTACATCGGCCTGGTGGCGATCGTCCAGAATGACATGAAGAAGCTGGTGGCGTATTCGTCGGTCGCTCATATGGGCTACGTGACGCTGGGCTTCTTCATCTTCAATACGGGCGGTCTGGAAGGCGGTATTGTGCAGATGATCTCTCACGGTTTCGTCTCGGGGGCCATGTTCCTGTGCATAGGCGTACTTTACGACCGCCTGCACAGCCGTGAAATTGCCGACTATGGCGGCGTGGTCAATGTGATGCCGCGTTTCGTCACCTTCTTCGTGCTGTTCTCGATGGCCAACGCGGGCCTGCCGGCCACCAGTGGCTTCGTGGGCGAGTTCATGGTGATCATCGCCTCGGTGCAGTACAACTTCTGGATAGGTCTGCTGGCGGCAACGTCGCTGATTCTGGCGGCGTCGTACTCGCTGTGGATGCTCAAGCGGGTTGCCTACGGTGAAATCACCAACGACAAGGTTCGCGGGATGAGCGATATCAACGGTCGTGAATTCTTCATCCTTGGGGTGCTGGCCATTGCCGTGCTCTTTATGGGGATCTATCCCAAGCCCTTTACGGATGTCATGCACGTGTCGGTGGATGCGCTGCTGCAGCACATCGCCATCTCGAAACTGTAAGCCTCGATGACCATGCAAAACTCTTTTGACTTCGCTTTGGCTCTGCCCGAGATTCTGCTGTTGATCCTGGCGGGCACAGTGCTGCTGATCGACGCCTTCAGCAAATCCGACACTCGCCATTCAACCTTTCTGCTCAGCCTGGCCTCGCTGGTGATCCTGACCTGCGTCTCGCTGATCCAATGGAATGCCGGCGTGGCCGGGACCAGCTTCGGGGGTCTGTATGTTGTAGATTCCCTGGCGCACTTCCTGAAGGTGATCTCTTATGTGGCCGTGATTGCAACGCTGATCTACGGGCGGGGCTATAACGAGGCCCGCGATATGACGCGCAACGGCGGCGAGCTCTATTCCCTGACGCTGTTTGCACTGCTGGGCCAGATGGTGATGATTTCCGCCGGCAACATGCTGACTGTGTATCTTGGCCTGGAACTCATGTCCTTTGCGTTGTACGCGCTGGTGGCGGTGCGCCGCGACCACCTGGCGTCCAGTGAAGCAGCCATGAAGTATTTTGTGCTGGGTTCGATGGCGTCGGGCGTGCTGCTGTACGGCATGTCCATGATTTATGGCGCCACCGGGTCGCTGGATCTGGTTCGTATCGCTGAAATCATCGGCGCCGGCGGTGCGGAACGTCTGCCGCTGGTGTTCGGCGTGGTGTTTATCGTCACCGGCCTGGGCTTCAAGCTGGCTGCAGCGCCGTTCCACATGTGGTCGCCTGATGTCTATCAGGGCGCACCGACATCCGTCACCCTGATCATCGCCGCCGCTCCCAAGCTGGCTGCGCTGGCCATCACCCTGCGCCTGCTGATCGACGGGTTGCACGGTATTGCCATTGACTGGCAGCCGATGCTCCTGCTCATGGCGGTATTGTCGCTGGCTCTCGGTAACCTGACCGCGATTGTTCAGACCAATTTCAAGCGCATGCTGGCCTATTCGACGATCTCGCACATGGGCTTTGTATTCCTTGGCCTGCTGTCGGGTGTGGTCGATGGCAATGCCGATGCCGCCGGGCTGGCCTATGGCTCATCCTTGTTCTACATGGTCATCTATGTGTTGACCACCCTGGTCACCTTCGGGATGATCATGTTGCTGAGCCACCGGGGTTTCGAGTGCGAGAACATCTCTGATCTCAAGGGCCTCAACCGGCGCAGCCCCATCATGGCGGCCATGCTGATGCTGGCCATGTTCTCTCTGGCGGGCATTCCGCCGCTGGCCGGCTTCTATGCCAAGCTGGCGGTGCTGCAGGCGCTTATCGGCGCGGGCTATATCTGGGTGGCGGTGTTCGCGGTCCTCATGTCGCTCATTGGCGCTTTCTACTACCTGCGCGTGGTCAAGGTGGCATACTTTGACGAACCCGAAGGCGAAGCTGCCCTGATCGACACGGGTGTGATCACCAGTGGCTTGATGACGGTCAATGGCGCGCTGGTCTTGCTGCTCGGCATCCTGCCCGGTGGTCTTATGGCACTGTGCGTCAGTGTCATTCGCCAGTCCCTACAGTTCTGAGCGGCCGGATGGATCAATCATTCGCTGTCTGGTTGCTGGTCGCGCTGGCGCTGGTCACTTCCAACTTGCCCTTCGTGGTAGAGCGCCCCTTTCTTGCGCTGCCCTGGCGGCAAAAGGGTGAAGTCGAGCAACCGGCCTGGCTGATGTGGTTGAGTTCCATCGTCTTTTTTGCCTTGCTGGTTGGGGTGGGGGCGGGGGCAATGACCCTGATAGGCCAGGGTGTCTTCATGGCTTCTGATGC
>JBAYOJ010000323.1:0-3323 GCA_041678385.1 Burkholderiaceae bacterium
CGGCCTGCCATGCCTGCAGGCCGCCGTCCAGTATTTTGATGGAATCGTGCCCAACCCAGCGCAGCATCCACCACAGGCGGGCCGGGTAGACGGATTCTCCGGCATCGTAGGCAACGATGAGCGTATCGTCATTGGCACCAAGTTCGGCCATGCGGCTTGCAAAAGTGTGCGGGTCGGGCAAGGGGTGGCGGCCGTTGGCGCCTGTCGGTGCCGCGCTCATGACCGTGTCCAGATGGGCATGCAGGGCACCGGGGATATGCCCCTGCGCATAAGCCAGTGCCCCGGCGGCGGGGTCGGTCAAGACATGGCGGCAGTCGAGCAGCAGCAAGTCCCGGGGGGGCTGCTTCAGCAGCGTAACAAGACTGGCGGCATCGATCAGGATGGATGTGGACATGGAAATCCTTCAAAAATGAGGAGGGCCGGTTGCGGTATCGCTAATAAACCGCGGCATCGGCCCGGTGCCGCGAAGCCGGCGTACCGGCAGATATAACCGTATCAGATCATCGGCGCGGCAACCATTTCCAGAAGATGGCAGCTGCAAGGAAACCTGCGCCCCCCAGCGCTGTGATGCCGGTGGCAAGACTTGCGACGGCGGTGATGGCGGATACGAGCAGGGGGCCACCGCAGCTGCCAATGTCTGTCATCAACCGCCACAGGCCCAGAAACTGCGGCCGGGCGTTGGCGGGGGAACAATCGGCACCCACCGTCATGATCAGGCCCGAGCCAATGCCGTTGCCGAATCCCAGCAGCATGGTGACCAGCGCAAATGTCCATAACGTGGCGGCATGGGGCATCAACAGTAGCGCGGCACCCATGATGATCATGGAGGGGAAGGCCACCCATTGGCGCCCGTATTTATCCATGATTTTGCCGGCAGGATAGAACAGCAGCATGTCGATGGCGCCCATTGCGCCGTAGACGATGGAGATGGTGGCGGCGTCCAGCAGGATATGAGTCGCCCACAAGGGGATGACCAGCTGTCGGCAGGCCCGCAATGCGGCCACCAGCAGACAACCCGTGCCAAGTGTGATGAAGGAACGCTTGTGCTCGCGTAAGACAGCAGCAACGCTGATGCGTCGAGGTGGCGGGCTTGTGGCTGCCGCAGCGGCAGCCCCATCGGCGGCCGAGGCGTCACTACTTTGAGCGTTGCCGGCGTTGCGGCGGGATTCGAGGTCGGGCAGGGTGAAGGCCAGGGCCCCGGCTGCTGCCGCAGCTATGGCCGCTAACCAGTACGCCCCTTCCAGCCCCATGAACTGTATGATCCCCGCGCTGACAAAGGGCCCGACAAACAGGCCGATGCGCATGACGCCGCCCAGCGTGGACAAAGCCCGCGCCCGCATGGAAATCGGTACGGCGTCTGTCAGATAGGTTTGGCGGGCCAGCAGGAAGACGGCCTGCGCCATGCCTATCATGAAGATGCCGATGGCCAGGGCCAGAGGGGTGCTGGCGCTGACGCACAACAGCAGGGCAATGATGGTGAACAGTGCCGCCCCTGTCATGGACAGGCGTTCACCGAAGCGGGCGGTCAATAGCGACGCAGGTATATTGTTGACCAGCGAGCCTACGCCGGTAAGCGCGATAATCAGGCCAGCCTCGGCTATCGAGGCCCCCAGGTTGCGGGCACTGAGCGCGATGACGGGGTAAATGGCGCCTTCGGCCATGCCGAACAAGAGGGAAGGGCCGTAGGCGGCAACAGCGATCTTCCGCAGGCTGAAATCAGATGAGACGGACACGATGAGAGCAGATCAGAAAACGCGTATTCTGACGCCTTCGGACGCGTCCGGCAACTACGTGAATGAATCGTCATTGTCTCTTCCATCAATGCGTATTAAGATGCATTAAATATATATCTTATAACCGTTCATTTATTGCATATGGATATTGACCGATTCAAGCACCAGCATGTAGATATCCTTCAACGCATAGACGCGTTACGCGAGCTGGCTCACGGCGGCATCGAAAAGAATGCGCTTCTGATAGCCGAACAGGTTCACGGCCTGGGTACGGTGGTCAAGCTGCATTTGGCGATTGAAGATCGCATCCTTTATCCCGCTGTACGCCAGGCCAGGGATGCCAGGATTGCCGCCATGGGCGAAAGCTACCAACAAGAGATGAAGGGCATCGCGAATGCCTGCATCCGTTTTGTTGCGAAGTGGTCGGACCCTGGCCGGGTCACAGATGAACCCGAGGTTTTCCGCAGTGAAGCGAATACGGTATTGAGGAATGTTTACCAGCGCATGCAGCGTGAGAACCGGGAATTTTATCCGGCGATTGAACAAATGCAGGCGACTGCTTGACGGTGTTGGCAGCCGGGAGTTCAGAACAAGCCCAACTGGCCGCCAGGCGGGGGCCGCCTGAAGCTTGAAGTATTCAGTTCGATGCGCCGCTGGCTCAGGCCTGTACGCGTGCAGATGCGCCGAAAGCGCTGACGCAACATATCGGCGTAGACGCCGTCGCCGCTCATGCGCTGACGGAAATCGGAGTCGTAATCGTTACCGCCCCGCATGGAGCGCAACAGGTTCATGACGTGTGCGGCCTTCATCGGATAATGTGCCTGCAACCATTCACGAAAGAGCTGGGCGACTTCGCGGGGCAAGCGCAAAAGAATATAGGTGGCTTCAGATGCACCGTGGTCAGCCGCCGCAATGGCAATACGTTCAAGGTCGTGATCGGACAGGCCCGGGATAACGGGGGCGATGATGACACTGACCGGGATGCCCGCATCTTTAAGCGCGCGTATGGTTTCCAGCCGTGCGGCAGGGGTGCTGGCGCGGGGTTCCATCAGGCGGGCCAGTTCGCGATCGAGCGTGCCTATGGACAGCTGCACACGCACCAGCCCGCGCCGCGCCAATCGTGCCAGGATGGGAATGTCGCGCGTAACCAGGGTGGATTTGGTCGTGATGCTGACCGGGTGATTGAATTCGTCGAAGACGGCCAGCAGGCCGGCGGTGATGCGCAGGCGACGTTCGGCCGGTTGATAAGGGTCGGTATTGCTGCCCATGGCGATGAGGGCCGGCCGATACGATGGCCGTGAAAGTTCATCCCGCAGCACTTGGGCGGCATTATCCTTTGCGTACAAGCGTGTTTCAAAATCAAGACCGGGGGACAGGTCGAGATAGGCGTGGCTGGGTCGGGCATAACAGTAGATGCAGCCATGCTCGCAGCCGCGATAGGCGTTTACCGCCTGGTCAAAGGGGATGTCTGGCGAGGTGTTGCGGGAAATCACGCGCCGCGCTTTTTCAATGGTAACGGTCGTTGCGGGCCGGGGCGGAACAGCAAGTGGGGGTTCAACGCCTGGCGCTGCGGCGGTTTGGCCGGCAAAC
>JBAYOJ010000324.1:0-3320 GCA_041678385.1 Burkholderiaceae bacterium
AGGCCGGGTCTACCCCCAACCCTTGCAGCAGCTCTGCCCTGGCCTTAGGGTCGGCCTGCCAGGCTTTGCGCCGTTCGATCAGGTCAGGCTCGCGCAGCAGGCCGCCAGTGCGGTGTGTGAAGCCGGGGAAGAAAAAGAATTTGCGCTGCCCGCCAGCCTGCAATGAGGGCAGGCCATGGCAGGATTCAACCCAGGTTTCGGCGCTGAGGTATTCCAGATTGAGCCAGATCTGGTCGCTGGACATGCGTGCGATGTAGTCCGCGGGTGCATCACAGGCGAACGCTTCAATCACAACGTCTGCCGGGATAAAACTGTCTGCCAGGCTATCAGCCCAATGCAGAACAAGCACGCCATCGATCAGCTGCTTTTCCTGGTGGGTGCTGACTCTGGATGCAATGCGGGAAAAGCTGGCCAGGTCATCTACCCACAAGCGGACTTGGCCCCCGTTTGTACGATGGGCAAGCTGGCGAGCCAGTCGCCAGCAAACACCTATGTCACCGTAGTTGTCGACCACCCGGCAGAAGATGTCGAAAGAGCGTGGCACGAGGGGTAATTCGATTAGGCTGTCCGTGAACCCGTATTTAGTGAAAGTGTACGGGCTCCATGTCGGTTTCGTCAGGCAGTTCTGGATGCATCATCTCGCCCAATGAGTTGGGGAAAAACGGCGCCCCGCAGTCGTCGCAGAATTCGGGCGGCTGGATGCCGGGCAAGCGCCTGACCTCGGTCACGCCGAGTTCCTTGAGCAGGGCTGCAATGGATTCAGGCACATCAATCTGAGTGCTTTCAAGGGCATCCAGAGCGGCTTCTTCCTTGCTCAGGACAGGCCAGATGCAGCCGTAAATGACATCGTTGCTCGTGCGCGGGCTGAAGCCGATACGGAATTCTTCGACGCCATTGTTGCCACAGGCAATAATGGCGGCCCGCAGTTCCGGGCCTGGCAGGTTTGCCGCTGTCTGCAGCCAGGTCACCGCAGCGCGCAGGGCCATGGGTCGGATACGGCGGTCTGCTTCACGGTTGGTCATGTAGAAAGCGTCGGGCAGCAGCACCTCGATCTGGCATCCGGTAAAGAGAATGCCCAGCAGCTTGTTGACTCCAGCTGCCCAGCGTTCCTGGCTTGCCGCACGCTGCTCGATGGCGGAGATATCGGGGTCCTGCCAGCGGAAGACCGGCTGGCCACGCGGCACGGCGATGGCGGCAACCGCGAAGCGGGCATCGGCCAGCATGCCTTCGGTGTCTTCGGGTTCGCGCACAGGGCAGGCTTCTGTGGAGGTTTGCAAGGCCAACGCCCCCAGGCGTTGAGCCCATAGCCGCGTTTCCTGGAAGCTTTGTGGCATTTGATCGAAGGTGACGAGATTGGGCAGCATGGCAACACGGGCGCCTTCCGCCGCGATGCATTCGGCCAGTGTGCTGCACAAGCCCTCGTGCTGCGCAGCGGTCAGCCGACCTTCAGGCAGGCGGTAGCGTGTCCAGGCAACGACGGGAGCCGAGATCAGCAGCACGTCGTAGTCGTCGTCCTGCCGGGCCAGTGCTAGGGATTCAGAGCAGGTTTCTGCCTGCTCGACCAGAATTTCGTAGACGTTGATGTCGTCATTGACGAGGAAATCCAGCACATTTTCCAGCGTTCTGGATTTCCTGCCCGTGAGCATTTTGGTGATGAGCCGGGCGAGCTGATCTTCCCAATAGACGTCTTCCAGACGGCTACCAGAGCGTGCCAGCGCCTGGGCCAGAGTGATCAGGCGCTTGGCGTCGCGCGTCAGGCGAATAGCAGGGGTGTCGGACATACCAGAAACAGAAACCTTATTTGCTTGGCCCGGAAATCGAACCAGACCTTTTAGTGTAACCCGCGAGGCTAATGCCGAAAAAAAGCTCCCGATGCGGGCATCGGGAGCTTTTGCAGGGTAAAGCGGCCTGGCGCTTAGACGCCTACGGATTCCGCGATTTCGCGGTATTCCTCGATCTGATCGAAGTTCAGATACTGGTAGACCTCGTCGCCGCTTTCATTGATCACGCCCATGTCGGCCATGTATTCCTCACGGGTCGGAATGTGGCCCAGACGTGAGCAGATGGCGGCCAGTTCAGCCGAGCCCAGGTACACGTTGGTGTTCTTGCCCAGGCGGTTGGGGAAGTTCCGTGTACTGGTGGACATGACTGTGGCGCCTTCACGGACTTGCGCCTGGTTGCCCATGCACAGCGAGCAGCCTGGCATTTCAGTACGGGCACCGGCTGTGCCGAAGACGCCGTAATGGCCTTCTTCGGTAAGTTGCTGGGCGTCCATCTTGGTGGGGGGAGCCACCCACAACTTGACGGGGATGTCACGCTTGCCCTCAAGCAGCTTGGATGCCGCGCGGAAGTGACCGATGTTGGTCATGCAGCTGCCGATGAAGACCTCGTCGATCTTGGCGCCTGATACATCGGAAAGCGTCTTGACGTCGTCAGGGTCGTTCGGGCACGCGACGATGGGCTCGATGATTTCGTCCATGTCGATCTCGATGACGGCGGCGTACTCGGCGTCGGCGTCGGGCTCGAGCAGTTGCGGGTCGGCCAGCCAGGCTTCCATGGCCTTAATGCGGCGGGCAAGCGAGCGCTCGTCTTCGTAGCCGTTCGCAATCATCCACTTGAGCATCACGATATTGCTATTGATGTACTCGATGATGGGTTCTTTGTTCAGGTGCACCGTGCAGCCTGCCGCGGAACGTTCGGCCGAGGCGTCGGACAATTCGAATGCCTGTTCCACCTTGAGGTCGGGCAGACCTTCGATTTCGAGGACGCGGCCAGAGAACACGTTCTTCTTGCCCTGCTTTTCGACCGTGAGCAGGCCTTCCTTGATGGCGTAAAAGGGAATGGCATTCACCAGATCGCGCAGCGTAACGCCGGGTTGCAGCTTGCCTTTGAAGCGCACCAGCACCGATTCGGGCATGTCCAGCGGCATAACGCCGGTAGCAGCCGCGAACGCCACCAGGCCGGAGCCGGCCGGGAAGCTGATGCCGATGGGGAAGCGGGTATGCGAGTCGCCGCCGGTGCCTACGGTATCAGGCAGCAGCATGCGGTTCAGCCAGCTGTGGATCACGCCGTCACCAGGGCGCAGCGAGATGCCGCCGCGCGTGCTGATGAAATCGGGCAGGGTGTGATGGGTCTTGACGTCGACCGGCTTGGGGTAGGCTGCCGTGTGGCAGAAAGACTGCATGACCAGGTCTGCGGAAAAGCCCAGGCAGGCCAAGTCTTTGAGTTCGTCGCGAGTCATGGGGCCGGTGGTGTCCTGGCTGCCCACAGACGTCATGCGCGGCTCGCAGTAGGTGCCAGGGCGTACGCCCTGACCTTCC
>JBAYOJ010000325.1:0-3315 GCA_041678385.1 Burkholderiaceae bacterium
GTTGTTGGCGGATATTCAGCGCGAACTTGGCTTGGCCATTCTGTTGATCACCCACGATTTGGCGGTGGTAAAGAAGGTGGCACAGCATGTTGCGCTCATGCGCTATGGCAAGCTCGTTGAGCTGCGCGACGCGGACGGCTTTTTTGCTGACCCTCGGCATCCGTATGCGCGTGAGCTGCTGGCCGCCATTCCCTCGCTGGAGCGGCGCAAGCGTGCCGACCTCGCACCGAGTGGGGAACCCGTGCTTGAAGTCCGCGATTTGACGGTGAGCTATGTCAAGCGGCGCTCCATCCTGCGCCGCAGCACGGCGGCCGAAGTATTGCGAGGCGTGGATTTTTCTTTGCATGCGGGCCAGACGCTCGCACTGCTTGGCGGCTCGGGTTGTGGCAAGACGACGGCCGCCAAGGCCTTGATTGGTTTGCTGGATGATCAGGCGGCCGTTGGCGGTGATGTGCGTCTGCATGGTGCAAGTGTGAAGGGGGTCAAGGGTGCCGCGCTCAAAGCAATGCGTCGGCGTGTGCAGATCGTTTTCCAGGACCCCTATGCGTCGTTGGATCCACGCATGCAGGTGGGCGAGATTCTGGCCGAGGGTATGGCGGCACTGCGGCCGGAGTGGTCGCGATCCGAACGGGAGCAGCGGGCTTTGCGCCTGCTGGATCAAGTCGGCCTGCCGGTGGATGCGGTGAGCCGCTATCCCCACGAGTTTTCGGGTGGGCAGCGCCAGCGTATTGCCATCGCCCGGGCATTGGCTGTAGAACCCTCAGTGCTGGTGTGCGACGAACCTACTTCGGCGCTGGATGTGTCGGTACAGGCGCAAATTCTGGATTTGTTGCAGTCACTGCAGGAATCGCTGCAGTTGGCCTGCCTGTTCATTACCCATAATTTCGGGGTGGTGGAATACATGGCCGACCGCATTGCCATCATGCACGAAGGCCGTATCGTCGAGGAAGGCAGGGCGCGCGATATCCTGAGTTCGCCTCAGCACCCCCAGACTCAGGCATTGCTTGCCGCCGTACCGCGCCTATAGGAAAATGGGTATAGTGTGCGGTCAGCGTACGCGGGCTTGCATCGTGCGGGCCCGGCCCCATATTAACTTCATGTCACTGAAAGTATTCGATCTTCAATGCGAGCATAGCCACGTTTTCGAAGGCTGGTTCGTGTCGGCCGACGCCTACGAATCCCAGAAGGAAAACGGGCTGCTGTCCTGCCCTGTGTGCAATTCATCCGACGTTCACCGAAAGGTGTCCGCGGCGCGGCTGAATGTAGGCAACTTGAAGCGGGAACGGCTGTCGCCGTCGAATACCATGCCTGTACCAGCCGGCAGTAACGTCACATCGGCAGGTGACGCGGGTAGCAGTGACGCCCCTGGGGGCGATGCCTTGAAACACATCCAGGCAGAAATCATTCGGCATGTTCGCAAGATGGTGCGCGAAGCCGATAACGTTGGCAACCGCTTCGCCGAAGAATCCCGGCGCATGCATCATGGTGAAGCCGAAGAGCGTGCCATCCGTGGGACAGCAACGCCGCAAGAGCGTGAGGAGCTTGAGGAAGAAGGGATTTCCGTGATGGCTATCCCCGATTTTATTGACGACGACCGTCTGCAATAAAAATTCCGCCCCGCATTGAAAACGCGGGCGGAACTTGAACAACAATTACATTTACATCACCCGGCTGCGGTATTCACCAGTGCGGGTGTCGATTTCGATCTTGTCGCCGATGTTGCAGAACAGAGGCACGGCGACTTCAAAACCGGATGCGAGCTTGGCGGGCTTCAGCACCTTGCCGGAAGTGTCACCCTTGACAGCGGGCTCGGTGTAGTCGATTTCCCGTGTCACAGCTGTTGGCAGTTCGACCGAAATGGCGCGGCCCTCGTAGAAGATGACTTCCACGGACATGCCTTCTTCCAGATAGTGCAGGGCGTCGCCCATGTTGTCGGCTTCGACTTCGTACTGGTTGTATTCTTCGTCCATGAAGACATACATGGGGTCAGCATAATAGGAATAGGTGCATTCCTTGCGATCCAGCAGCACGACCTCGAATTTTTCATCGGCCTTGTAGACGGATTCGCTGGCCGAAGCGCTAAGCAGATTCTTGAATTTGAGCTTGACGACGGCTGAGCTGCGGCCTGATTTGTTGTATTCGGCCTTCTGCACGACGAGAGGGTCGTTGCCGACCATGATTACGTTGCCGACGCGCAATTCCTGTGCGGTTTTCATAAACTTCAGTGACTCCGGAGGTTGTGTGCTCCGCCAGAATGGGTATTGAAAAGCCGGAGCAAGAACTTGAATAACCTCGCATTTTAGCCTGTTTGGCCGTTTTTTGTGCAGAACGCAACCAATCTGGTCGTCAGATCGCTCTGTTGTTGCAGCGCAGCACACCAGGCTTCTGCATGCGCTTGCCAGGACCTCAGACCAGCATCGTTCAGAACGACTGGCAGCCGTGCTGCGACGGCTCGCGCGTCGCCTCGACTCCAGGCCAGCATGATTTGTCGGATGTCATCTGGAAACGAGGAAAGCGCCAGCCAGGCCTCGAGTTTGCCCAGATGTGCATCGTTTTCCTGGGGGTAGGGCTGCCAGATCATGGGCCTGCCGGCCCATAGGGCCCGCAGCAGCGTATCCTCACCACGCACAATATTCAGGTCGCTGCCCCAGAGCAGGCGGTCCAGGACATCCTGATCAACGAAACGATGAGTGTGAATCTTCAGCCTTTCAGCATTGGCCGAAGTAGTGTAAAGCAGGTCAGTCGGGCAGATGCCTTCGGGCAGCAAGACCAGGGTGTCGCGGCTGTCGTTGGCAAGTGTTTCCAGCAGGGTGGGCAATGGCGCCTGGGGGTAGCAGTATACGTAGACTAGTCGGGCTCCGGCGTGCACCCGGTCGAGCCAGGCCGGGTCTACCCCCAGCCCCTGCAGCAACCCGGCCCTGGCGTTGGGGTCGGCATGCCAGGCGTGGCGCCGTTCGATCAGGCCGGGCTCGCGCAGCAGGCCGCCGGTGCGAGTTGTGAAACCAGGGAAGAAAAAGAACTTGCGCAACCCGCCAGCCTGCAATGAGGGCAGGCCATGGCAGGATTCAACCCAGGTTTCGGCGCTGAGGTATTCCAGATTGAGCCAGATCTGGTCGCTGGACATGCGTGCGATGTAGTCTGCGGGGGCATCACAGGCGAACGCTTCAATCACAACGTCTGCCGGGATAAAACCGTCTGTCGGGCTGTCAGCCCAATGCAGAACAAGCACGCCATCGATCAGCTGCTTTTCTTGGTGGATGCTGACTCTGGATGCAATGCGGGAAAAGCTGGCCAGGTCATCTACCCACAAGCGGA
>JBAYOJ010000326.1:0-3298 GCA_041678385.1 Burkholderiaceae bacterium
TCTACGTAGAAGTTCATGCGGTTCAGCGCGTCATCATCCAGCGAACCGGATTCCAGCAAGACCTTGCCGGTGTTGTCTTTCAAGGGCGCGTCGAAGGGGGTGAGTGCCCCCGAAATGATTGCCTGCTTCTTTTCTTCGACCAAGGCACGCACGTCATCCGGCACGGCAGCGCCAAAACCTTCGATGCGCGCCATGTCCGCCTTCAGGCCGCCCCAGGTCATGTCGGACTTCCAGCTACCGTCCAGCACCTGGCGCGCCGCGGTGGTGAAGTAATCACCCCAATGATGGGTGACGGCAACCAACTGCGCTTTGGGAGCGAACTTGGCCATATCTGAGTGATAGGCCACCGCGTACTTGCCCTGCTCTTCCGCTGCCTGCACGGTGGCCGGAGAGTCGGTGTGATGGGTGAGTATGTCGGCGCCCTGACCCATCAGAGCCAATGCCGCATCACGCTCTTTGCCGGGGTCATACCAGCTGTTGACCCAGATGACCCGGACTTCAGCATCGGGATTCACACTGCGGATGCCGCGCGTAAAAGCGTTGATGCCTTGCAGGACCTCGGGGATGGGGAATGCGCCCACATAGCCGACCACATTGCTTTGCGTCATCTTGCCAGCGACGATGCCGGAAAGATAGCGCGCCTCGTAGAAGCGCGCGTTGGTCACGGCCACGTTCTCGGCGGTTTTGTAGCCAGTGGAATGGACGAATTTCACATCGGGAAACTGCCGGGCGACCTTCAGCGTCGGGTTCATATAACCGAAGGAAGTCGTGAAAATCAGCTTGTTGCCTTGTTGGGCGAGATCACGGATGACGCGTTCGGCATCTGCGCCTTCAGGCACATCTTCGACATACTGCGTCTTGACCTTGTCGCCCAGCGCTTGCTCGAGTTCGCGCCGGCCAATGTCCTGCTGCCACGTCCAGCCGGCTTCACCAATGGGGCTGACATATACGAAACCGACCTTGAGCGGTTCCTCTGCATGCGCCGCCGGAAGCGCGGTTCCAATGGCCAGCGCAGCCGCACAGAGCGCATTACGTACGAATGTTCCAGACATGATGTCCATCCTTAAACGTTGGGATTGAAATTCTTGCCGAGGGATGCCGGCATGTTGAGGCGGATCCAGGTGGCATTGCGCGATATCAGCACCAGCACCACGATGGTCGCAATATACGGCAACATGGACAACAGTTGCGAGGCGATCGGCACCCCCAGCGCCTGCATGTGGTATGTCAGGATGGTGATGCCCCCGAACAGATAGGCACCGATCATGACACGGAAAGGCCGCCAGGTCGCAAAGGTCGTTAGAGCCAGGGCGATCCAGCCGCGCCCGGCGACCATGCCTTCCATCCACAGCGGGGTGTACACCAAAGACATGAACGCCCCCGCCAACCCGCAGCAGATGCCGCCGAACAAGACGGCTGCCAGCCTGATGCGGCGCACGTTGTACCCCAGGGAATGTGCCGATGTAGGAGACTCACCCACAGCGCGCACGATCAGGCCGGCACGCGTGCGACCCAGAAACCAGGCGATTGCTACGCAAAGCAACACGGCGCCATACACCATGGGATGGTGACGAAACAATGCCTGGCCCAGCAAAGGAATGTCCTGCAGGATGGGAATGCCGAATTGCGGCGGTTGCAGGCTTTCACCGGCATAGGGCAGGCCAAGATAGGCCGAAGCCCCCAGGCCGAACAGGGATAGCGCCAGACCAGTGGCGACCTGGTTGGCATCCAGCCAGATTGTCAGCCAGCCAAAGAAACCCGCCATCAGCATGCCGACTAGCGCCCCGACAATGAAGCCCAGGATGAAACTACCGGTGGCCACGGTTGTGGCGAAGGCAGCAATCGCCCCCATCAGCATCATGCCTTCGGAACCGAGATTGATCACACCGCTACGCTCATTCATCAATAGGCCCAGCCCCGCCAGCATCAGGGGCGTGCCTGCGATGAGAGCCGAGGCGATCAGGGGAGCTAAAGCATCCATCAGCGTCTCCACCGCAAACGATTGTGAATGAGCGTGTCACAGACCAGCAATGCAAACAGCAGAATACCCTGAAAGATGCCTGTAACGGCGCTGGGCATGCCCAGCCGGCTCTGGGCAAGCTCGCCGCCAATATAGAACAACGCCATGACAAAGCTGGAAAAGATCACACCCAGCGGATGCAGACGCCCTACAAAGGCAACGATAATGGCGGCAAAGCCATAGCCGGGCGATACGGATGGGGTCAGTTGACCAATGGGGCCCATGACCTCGGCCGCGCCGGCCACGCCCGCCAGCGCCCCCGATACCAGCAGCGAGATCCACAGCGAACTGCGCGACGAAAAACCGGCATAGCGGGCAGCCATGGGGGCTATCCCCCCCACCTGCAGCTTGAAGCCTGAAAAGCTTCGCGACAGGTAGAGCCAGCCCAGCACCGCCGCAAGCAGGGCAAGCAGAATGCCAACATGCAGCCGTGTGCCCGGCAGAACGATGGGCAGCAGCCAGCCGTCGGAAAACAGCCGTGACTGTGGAAAGCCAAAACCGTCCGGGTCCATAAGCGCACCATGCACCAGATAGCTGAGCAGGAGTTCGGCCACGTAGACCAGCATCAGGGAAACCAGGATTTCATTGGCGTTGAAGCGGTCGCGCAAGAATGCCGTGATCGCCGCCCAGCCCATGCCGCCAACTGCGCCTGCCAGCAGCGCCATGGCAATCAGCCAGCCACCGCCATTGACATCATTATCCAGATACAGAACCAGAGCACCGGCGCTGATCGCCCCCAGCACAAGTTGGCCCTCGGCACCGATATTGAAGATGTTCGCCCGAAAGCAGATAGCCAGGCCTACCGCGATCATGAGCAGCGGGGCCATCTTGATACCGACTTCCGCCCACCCCTGCAGGTCTTTGATCGGTTCAAAGAAAAACACCCTCAGGCTGGCGACCGGGTCCTTGCCCATGGCCATGAACAGCAAAGTACCCAGAACGGCGGTAAGCACCACAGCCAGCAGCGGCGAGCACCACGCCATGAGCCTGGACGGCTGTGCGCGTCGTTCAAGATGCAACATTTGCGGCCTCCGGTGTGTTCCAGAGGCCACTCATCCAGCGGCCGATCAGGTCGAGAGAGGCATCCCGGGTGGGCAGCGCCGGTGACACCCTGCCTTTCGCCATCACGATGAGGCGATCCGAGATCTCGAAAAGCTCATCAAGCTCTTCTGATATCACCAGCAGGGCACAGCCCGCATCACGCAGAGCCAGCAGCTCAGAGCGTATCTGCGCAGCGGCACCGACATCCACACCCCAGGTCGGCTGCGCCACCAGCAA
>JBAYOJ010000327.1:0-3295 GCA_041678385.1 Burkholderiaceae bacterium
CTGGGGGCCACTTTGCTGGATGCCAGTGGGACGCTGCTGCGCTTTGGTGGGGAAGTCATGAAGAACGTGGCTGGCTACGATATTTCAAGGTTGCTGGCAGGGTCCATGGGCATTTTTGGGCCGCTGCTCGAGGTCTCCCTCAAGGTGGCCCCCATGCCCTTGGCGGAAGAAACCTGGGCGCTCGAGCTTGATGAGGCGGCGGCATTGCTTCGCTTCAATGAGTGGCGTAGCCAGCCTCTCCCCATTTCGGCCACGGCATGGCAGCTTGAAGGTGGCCGCGGCCTGCTCAGAGTCAGGATGTCGGGCAGTCGGCCGGCATTGGAAAGCGCCCGGCGCAAAGTGGGGGGCGAACAAATGGATGCAGCCAACGCCGGCGCCTATTGGGGCAGCCTGCGTGACCAGACACATCCCTTTTTCCAGGCACGGCCATTGTGGCGGCTGTCGGTACCACCAGCTGCTCCGGCGCTGGGGCTGGGTGATACGCTGATTGAGTGGAACGGCGGGCTGCGATGGCTGGCCGACAAAGAAGCCGAGACCGATACCGTGCGCACCGCGGCTACGCGTCATGGCGGCCATGCAACCCTGTTCCGTCATGATGACGACACTGCTTCCGTGACTGTATTCCACCCTGTCACGCCCGGTGTTCGGGCGATCAGTCAGCGCCTGAAGCAGGAACTCGATCCCACCGGCATGTTCAACCCCGGCAGGCTTTTCCGCGAATTCTGAGAATACCATGCAGACCACTCTCGCATCCTGGATACGTGATACGCCCGAAGGCAGTACTGCCGAAGAAATCCTGCGGCGCTGCGTGCACTGCGGATTCTGCCAGGCAACATGCCCCACTTACCAGGAATTGGGCGATGAACTGGATAGCCCTCGCGGCCGCATTTACCTTATCAAGCAGGTACTTGAAGGCGAACAGCCTACGTCGTCCACTCAAATGCATCTGGACCGCTGCCTGACCTGTCGCAATTGCGAAACCACCTGTCCTTCAGGGGTTGAGTACGGCAAGCTGGTCGATATCGGTCGGGCCGTTGTGGCACAGAAAGTCGAACGTCCGGCCGCCGAAAGGCTGCTGCGCGCTGCCTTGCGGCATGGGCTGAATTCGCCATTGTTCGGGCCGGCGATGGCGGTGGGGCGTATGCTGCGCCCCATGCTGCCTGAGATGCTGCGCAGCAAGGTGCCGCCATTGCGGCCACCACGCGCTTTGCCAGTGGATACTGGCCGTCACGCCAGGCAGATGATCATGCTGCAAGGTTGTGTGCAACCGGGCATGATGCCGGCGATAGACGAGGCAACCATACGCGTCCTTGACGCGGTGGGCATTGGTACCCGGGTCGTGCCTGGCGCAGCTTGCTGTGGCGCCATCAGCCTGCATCTGGATGCCCAGGAACAGGCGCTGCAACAGATGCGGGCCAACATCGATGTTTGGTGGCCTTTGCTCAATGATGGGAGGGCGGAATGCATCGTCGCCAACGCGTCCGGCTGCGGCGCCATGTTGCGCGAATATGCGCATCATCTGCGCAATGACCCCATATATGCTGAAAAGGCTCAGGATCTGTCTGCTGCCGTACGTGATATCGCCGAAGTATTGGCGCCGCACGCCGTTGAACTGGGACGGCATCTGGGCGATATCACGGGTCGCCACGCCTTCCACCCGCCCTGCACACTGCAACATTGGCAGAGTCTGCGGGGTACAACCGAAAAAGTTCTGGTGGATCTTGGCTTCAAGCTTCTGCCTTTTTCTGAATCGCATCTGTGTTGTGGTTCGGCAGGCACTTATTCAATTACGCAAAAAGAACTTTCCTTGCGCTTGCGTGATCGCAAGCTGGGCCATATCCATGCGGTTGAACCCGATTCCATCATTTCCTCGAACATGGGCTGCATCAGCCAGTTGCAGAGCGGATCGCAGGTGCCTGTGCGCCACTGGGTGGAAATCGTCGACGAGGCGTTGACCACGGTGCCGATGTCATCCAACAGGCATCCCGGTTAAACTGTCCGGCTGCACAATCTAACGCCTGTATGGTGGGCCGCTCAACGTGGTATCAAATGTAAAAAAAGAGCGCATCGTCGTAGGTATGTCCGGCGGTGTCGACTCTTCCGTGACTGCCTGGCTGCTCAAGCAACAGGGCTATGACGTCCTTGGTCTTTTCATGAAAAATTGGGAAGACGACGACGACAGCGAATATTGTTCTAGCCGTCAGGACTGGCTGGATGCAGCCAGTGTGGCCGACGTCATTGGGGTCGACATCGAGGCGGTCAACTTCGCCGCCGACTACAAAGATCGGGTGTTTGCGGAATTCCTGCGCGAATATTCAGCGGGCCGTACACCCAACCCCGATGTATTGTGCAACGCTGAAATCAAATTCAAGGCTTTTCTGGACCACGCCATGTCTCTCGGTGCGGAGCGGATCGCCACAGGTCATTACGCCCGCGTCAGGGGTGTCGAAGTCAATGGGGGCCGCCAGTATCAGTTGTTGAAGGCGGTTGATGCCAGCAAGGACCAAAGCTATTTTCTGCATCGCCTGAATCAGGCGCAGTTATCGCGTACGCTTTTTCCTCTGGGTGAACTGACCAAGGATGAGGTACGGCGTATTGCGGCCGAACTAGGCCTGCCCAATGCCGCCAAAAAAGATTCAACAGGCATCTGCTTCATTGGTGAACGGCCGTTTCGCGAATTCCTGAACCGCTATCTGCCTACCCAGCCAGGGCCCATCAAGACCCCCGAGGGGCAGGTATTGGGCCAGCATCATGGGCTGGCCTTCCATACCCTGGGTCAGCGCAAAGGGCTGGGCATAGGCGGTGTAAAGGGGAGACAGCGTGACGACGGGACAGCCGATGCCTGGTATGCCGCCCGCAAGGATATGGCCAATAACACGCTTTACGTGGTGCAAGGGCATGAGCACCCCTGGCTGTTATCGCAGCAACTCAGTGCCACCGATGCCAGCTGGGTGGCGGGGTACCCCCCGGCGCAAGCCGCCTACACAGCCAAAACCCGGTACCGGCAAGCCGATGCCGGCTGTACACTGACGCGGGCCGAGGGCGCCGATTTCGATCTGAGTTTTACCGAGCCCCAGTGGGCGGTGACGCCCGGGCAGTCGGCAGTGCTCTATGAAGGTGATGTCTGCCTGGGTGGCGGCATCATTGTCACGCCTGAGTCCTCTTCCTGATTTCCCACTTTTTCTCTGAAGCGTAAGCATGGATCTCTACTTCTTGGCCAGCCTGTTGCTGTTGGGCGCCTTCGGTGGTTTCGCCGCCGGTCTGCTTGGTATCGGGGGCGGCATGATTCTGGTGC
>JBAYOJ010000328.1:0-3294 GCA_041678385.1 Burkholderiaceae bacterium
CACCAAGACCAAGAGCCGCATCCTCGAGGCCGTTCACGAATCGGCCAGCGATCTGCATCGCCTGGGATTTATCGACAAGCGCAAGATGCAGAAATACGACGCGCTGTGCCTGGAGCCGGTGCAGGACTACGACGCCGAAAAGGTCAAGGCGCTGCGCGAGCGATTGCACCTGAGTCAGGCCGTGCTGGCCAGCGTGCTGAACACCAGCACGTCCACTGTCCGCAAGTGGGAGGTGGGCGACAAGCGCCCCAGCGGTCCGTCGCAAAAGCTGCTGGACATCCTCGAGCGCAAGGGACTGGAAGCGGTTCTTTGATCCGCCCATTGCCGCTCACGCCCGCTGCATTGCTATTCAAGCGACGGAGACGGAATTGAACCGGCGTCCGTCCGCCACCATTGAAAGCAGAACGGGCTGCCCCGAAAGGGGTGGCCCGTTTTGCTTTCACCAGACGGATTCGCCGCGGGAGACCGGCGAGCGCCTGCAAGCGCGAGGGCGGCCTGCAAGGCCGATTTCCGCCAACTCCACCCTACAAACCGCGCCAAAATATAGCGCAGTTCAGAGAACCGCGCCAAAATGGCGCCATGCCAACGGCAAACAGCGCCAAAGCAATCATGTCGACGATCGACGAATTACAGCAGAGCATTCAGGAATCCCCGGCCGGGCTGACCCTTGCCGAGTTGCTGGTCCGGCATCCTCAGGTTGCACGCCGTACGGCTCAGCGACTGATCAGCCAGATGATCGCGGCCGAGCTCATCAGCGCACGCGGTGAAGGACGTGCTCGGCGCTACTTCCCCTCGATCGCGAGGGCGACCGTCGAACCGTCGGACCGATTCCCGGGATTCATTCCGCTATCGGCCGACAGCACGGACGTTTTGGCCTATATCAATCAGCCACTCGAAGCCCGCAAGCCGGTGGGCTACCAGCGGGATTTTCTCGAAGCCTACCAGCCGAACAAGACAGGGTACCTGCCCGAACCATTGCGACGGCAATTGCACAAGACCGGCCGCACGCCACAAACCGAAGCGCCGGCTGGCGCCTACAGCCGCGCCATTCTGAACCGGCTTCTGATCGACTTGTCATGGGCGTCGAGCCATCTGGAAGGCAACACCTATTCCAGGCTCGACACGCGTGAACTCATCGAGCACGGCAAGACTGCACGAGGCAAGGCTGCCATCGAAACGCAGATGATTCTGAATCACAAGACGGCGATCGAATTCCTGGTCGAAAACATCGACAGTGCTGAGTTCAATCGCTACACCTTGATGAACCTGCACAGCGCCTTGGCGGAAAATCTGTTGCCCAACCCTGCCGACGAAGGGCGGCTGCGCCAGCATGCGGTGGATATCAGCAAGAGCGTCTATCGCCCCTTGTCGACACTGCAACAAATCGACGATTTACTGGACATGCTGCTGAGCAAGGCCAATCAGATTGGCGACCCGTTCGAGCAGTCCTTTTTCATGACGGTGCACTTGCCCTACCTGCAGCCCTTTGCCGACATCAATAAACGCACGTCCCGACTGGCCGCGAATCTGCCACTGTTCCGCGCCAATCTGTGTCCGCTGACCTTTCTCGACGTACCGGAACCGGCCTACAGCCGCGCCATTCTCGGTGTGTACGAAATGACGAGGGTGGAGTTGCTGCGCGACTTGTACGTTTGGGCCTATGAGCGTTCGACTCAGGAATATCTGGCCATCAGACAGAGACTGGCCGAACCTGACCCTGTTCGCCTGGCTTGGCGAGACTTCATCAAGCAAGCGATTCGGAACGTGGTGACGCAACCTGATCACGACCCACTGACCAGCATTCAACAGGCCACTGAGGCAAGCGTTCCAGAGGACGAGCGCGACAGCGTGCAGGCATTGATCGTGGAGGAGCTTCGGCGGCTGCATGAGGGCGTCCTTGCACGCTACGGCCTCAAACCGTCTGAGTTTGCCACCTGGAAGGCGAGGCACATGCATTGACGGACGCGGGACGATACAGCGCGTCAGTGGTACGAATCGTGGGAATTCGAGCCCAGCCCGACTGACCCGTACCACTTGTTCCTGATGCTCAAGGACCTCGAGGGCATGTTGAGCTGAGGTGACGCCCTACCCGTTGCTCGCCAATCTTGCGGGCGCACGGTCGCCCGAAGACGACGACCCGTCAGCTACGAGCGCTTGAGGTCGCGGTAGAAATTTTCGTGGGGGCCAACGACTTCCAGATACACCAGCCGGATGTTGTCATCGACGGTGTAGCCCAACAGGTACAACTGGTTCTGGCTGCGGAACTTATAGACCAGCAGGTCGGCCAGATCGCCTTTTTTACGCTCACCCACCGTGGGCTCAGCAGCCACCACCTCGATGGCCGCATCCACATCGGCGGCGACATTGCCGTGCAGTTTTTTGTAGGCGCGAGCAAAACGCCGGGTCTGCTTGAGACCGTAGCTCATGCGCGGCGTGACCGAGGCACGAAGTCAGTGGCCTCCGCGCGCGATTCGGCCAACGAGGCCAGGGATTCGGCAACGAAGCTCACCGGCAGGTCGGGATTGTCCAACGCAGCCCGCCCGACCTTGGCCCAGTACTCGATCTGCCCGGCAATGGTGCGGTGCTCACTCACCGCCTCGTTGCGGGCCTGGTCGTACAGCTTCTGGTCGATGCGAATGGATGTCGATGCGCTCATTTTGGCCCCCTCCGACTGAGATGTATTCTGAATGCGCTGAATGCGAATAAATTACCACAAATGTGGTAAATTTTCAGGGAAGTGCATCCGCCACCATTGAAAACGCAACAGGCTGCACCGAGCCAGCCTCGCCGTCATGAAACCGCAACGTTTCCGGATGATATTGGGCGGCTATCCAACAAGATCAGGAAGCCGCCCCGATGCGAGCACGTTCCGCCGTCATTCCCGCGCTGTTGCTCGTTGCCCTGACCGCTTGCGGCAGCGACTCCGACGACCCGAAAATCGATGAACCGCCGCCACGGGTGATCGGCTGTGTCGCCGATACGGACTTCGGCACCACCCCGGCCACCGGGGTCAAGCTGAGCTTCCTCGGTCGCTACGAGTCCGGCGTCTTCGTCGGGTCAGCCGCCGAGATTCCGGCCTTCGACGCGGCCAGCAAGCGCGGTTTCATCGTCAATTCGCAGGCCGGCGAACTCGATGTCCTGGATCTGACCGACCCGAGCCGCCCGGCCAAGGTCGACGCGATCAATGCCGCAGCGGCTGCTTCCAGCGCCGGCGCCAGCACCGCCACCGCAGTCTCCGTCAACAGCGTCGCGATTCAGTGCGGCCTGGTGGCGATCGCCATCGAGTCCGCGCCC
>JBAYOJ010000329.1:0-3294 GCA_041678385.1 Burkholderiaceae bacterium
ATCGCGTAAGGGATGACGGTAATGATCAGGAAGCATTGATAAACAATAGCGCGCAGCCAGGCCATGATGTTCATTCCCCTGAGAGCCATTCATCTACGATAGCCGCCAGGTTGTCACGAACCTCGGTGCCAGGCGGCAGGCCGCCGTTTTCGAGTGTTCGCAAGCCTTTGCCGGTACGCACCAACCAGGGGGTGCAGCCTTGTGAAACCGCCGCCTGCAGGTCGCGCAGCGAGTCGCCCACCGCGGGCACATTATTGAGGCTGACTTCGTAACGACGGGCGATGTCTTCGAATAGGCCGGCGGCCGGCTTGCGGCAGCGGCAGCCGTCATCCGGGCCGTGAGAACATACGAATACCGCGTCGATATTGCCGCCCGCCTCGGCAAGCTGGCGCCGCATCTTGGAATGGATGGCATTGAGCGTGTCCATGGTGAACAGCCCTCGCGCCAGGCCTGACTGGTTGGTGGCGACGACCACCCGCCAGCCGGCGCGCGATAGCCGGGCCACGGCTTCGAGGCTGCCCGGCACGGCGTGCCATTCGCTGGGCGACTTGATGTAGGCGTCGCTATCCTCGTTGATGACGCCGTCGCGATCAAGAATGACCAGCTTCACTGGGCCAGCCTCGAAATATCGGCGACCTCGTTCATGCTGCGATGCAGCATGTCGAGCAGGGCGAGACGGTTGCGACGCACGTCGGGGTCTTCGGCCATGACCATGACATCATTGAAGAAGTCGTCGACAGCCGTGCGCGAGCCGGCCAGCGTGGCCAGTGAGCCATTGAAGTCACCGGCTTCGAATCGTTGGCGGGCAACGGGCGCCAGTTCGTCTATGCAGGCTGCCAGCGCCTTCTCGGCAGCTTCGGTGTAGCGGCCCGGGTCGACGGTGCCGATATCAGTATCGACTTTCTTCAGCAGATTCGTGATGCGCTTGTTTGCAGCCGCCAGGCTGGCGGCCTCGGGTCGCGCGGCGAAGGCGGCGCAAGCCTGGATACGGCTCAGCACTTGATGCAGAGGGGGTTCCAGCGCCAGAACGGCGTCCACCACATTGCGGTCGTAAGCACCCAATTGGTTACGGTAGCGTTCGTAGATGAAGGCGGCGACCTCGCCTGTCGTGTCCGTAGCCAGCGTGCCATCCTGAAAGGTGGAGGCGGTGAAGCCCAGCAGGGCATCCAGACGCAAGGTTTCACGGTCGTTGAGCGCAAGTTGGCCGCCTGCCGCCAGTTGCTCGTAGGCGCTGATCAGGCCCAGGGCGGCGCGGCGCAGGCCATAAGGATCGCGTTCGCCGGTGGGAACCAGGCCTATCCCCCAGATGCCGACCAGGACTTCAAGGCGTTCGGCCATGAATAGAATGGCGGCAATTTTCGTTGAGGGCGTGATGGGCGCATCCAGGCGGATCCGGTACTGGCTGCGGATGGCTTCCACTACCTCGGGGGCTTCGCCGTCGCCTTCGGCATAGTAGGCCCCCATGACCCCCTGCAACTCGGGGAACTCGCCCACCATGCTGGAGTTCAGGTCGGCCTTTGCCAGCATGGCGGCGCGATCGGCCAGAACGGTATCGGCCCCCAGCTGCCCGGCAATATGGCTGGCAATGCGCCGTATGCGTTCCACCCGTTGCAGCACGGAACCCAGCTTGTTGTGATAGATGCTGGTGGACAGTTGCGCAAGACGGTCTTCCAGACGTATGCCGCGATCAGTTTCAAAGAAGAACTGCGCATCCGCAAGGCGGGGTCGCACCACACGCTGATTGCCTTCAATGATGTTGACGGGGTCGGCGACCTGCATGTTGCTGACAATCAGGAAACGGTGTGTCAGCCGGCCGGTATCCGGTTCAAACAGCGGAAAATATTTCTGATTGAGACGCATGGTCAGAATCAGGCATTCCGGCGGTACGCGCAGAAAGGCTTCTTCAAACTGGCCGACATAGACCGTGGGGTGTTCGACCAGCGCCGTGACTTCATCAAGCAGGGCCGTGGTTTCAGGGTCGTCGCCTATGGTGGCGCCCAATTCGCCCGCCAGCTTCTGCAGTTGGCCCAGAATATCGGCACGGCGCTCTTCGTAGCTGGCGATCACACGGCCTTGTTCGCGCAGCATGGTTTCGTAGCGGTCGGCGGCCGGAATTTCCAGCAGACCATCGGACATGAAACGATGGCCTTCAGTGCTGCGTCCGGCGGTCAGACCCAGAACCTGCACAGGTACGATTTCTTCGCCCCAGAGGGCGACCAGCCGGTGGGCAGGGCGCACAAACCGGACACTGCTTACGCCATCCGCAAGCTGATAGCGCATGACCTTGGGAATGGGCAAGTGGGTAATGGTCTGCTCAAGCGCTTTCTGCAGACCGGCCTGCAGAAGCTCGCCTGCGGCAATGCCGCGAACATAGAGGGTGTCCTGCTTGCCATCGGATTCCACGACAAGGTCGTCCACGCTCAGGTGGGACCAGCCCTTGGCCTGCAGTTTCTTCTGCAACGCAGGCGTCATCTGACGGTCGTCGGTCAGGCCGACCTTTGCAGGCATGAGTTTTTCGGTGTAGGGCTGCTCGGGCGCCTGCCCGAGCACCGCGTCAAACAGCACGGCCAGACGGCGGGGCGTAGCCAGCGGCGTGAAGCCGCTGCCCGGTACGAGCAGACGCTGCTGGTCCAGCGATTTATGCAGATTCTCGGCAAATGCCTGCCCCAGCCGCTGCAAAGCCTTGGGTGGCAGTTCTTCGGTGAGCAGTTCAATCAGAAGAGCTTGGGCTTGTGACTGCGAGGCCATTATGCGACCTCCAGGATGGAACGGTTGACCAGCATGGGAAATCCTAGTTTCTCGCGGGAGTCGTAGTAGGCCTGAGCTACCGCGCGCGACAGATTGCGTATGCGACCAATGTAGGCGGCACGTTCCGTGACGCTGATGGCGCCCCGGGCGTCCAGCAGGTTGAAGGTGTGCGCGGCCTTTAAGGTGGCTTCGTAGGCGGGCAGGGCCAGCGGGACTTCAATCAGGCGCTTTGCCTCGGCCTCGTAATCGTCGAAATGCGTGAACAGCATATCGATCGAGGCATGCTCGAAGTTGTAGGTGGATTGTTCGACTTCGTTCTGATGAAAGACGTCGCCATAAAGAATGGGCGTATCGTCGCCGCCACGGGTCCAGACCAGGTCGTAGACACTTTCCACGCCTTGCAGATACATGGCCAGACGTTCAAGCCCGTAGGTGATTTCACCGGTGGCCGGATAGCAATCCAGGCCGCCAACCTGCTGGAAATAGGTGAACTGGGTGACTTCCATGCCGTTGAGCCAGACTTCCCATCCCAGGCCCCAAGCACCC
>JBAYOJ010000330.1:0-3278 GCA_041678385.1 Burkholderiaceae bacterium
GGGCGGAATCGCGGCTCGTCGTAGAACTGCCTGTAAATGGATTCCATGACAGGATGCGATACATCAAGACCGGTAAGGTCCATGAGTTCGAAAGGCCCCATGCGAAAACCGGCCTGTTCGCGCATGATGGTGTCGATCTGCTGGAAGGACGCCACGCATTCCTGCGCCGTCTTGAGCCCCTCGACATTCATGCCGCGGCCACCATGATTGACAATGAAGCCCGGCATGTCGGTGGCCCGTACAGGCGTATGTCCCATGCGGCGGGCCAGTGCCATGAGCGCATCGCCGTGGCGCGGGTCGCTGCGGGCACCGTCGATGACTTCCACCACCTTCATCAGCGGCACGGGGTTGAAAAAATGGTAGCCAACAACGCGTGACGGATCCTTGCATGCCGACGCGATGGCAGTGATGGAAAGAGAAGATGTATTGGATGCCAATATGCACTGAGGCCCGACGATGCTTTCCAGGCTGCTGAACAGCCCGCTTTTAACGTCTAGCCGTTCCACGATGGCTTCAACTACCACATCCGCATCGGCCAGGCCATCGAGTTTATGACATGCCAGGACACGGTCATGCGCAGCCTGGGCCGCTTCAGCGCTTATACGGCCCTTGGCAACCAGCTTCTGCCAGATGGCCCACAGTGCGTCACGCGCATCGTCGACCGCCTGTGGCTGCACGTCGTACAGCCTGACTGCCAAACCAGCCTGAGCGGCAATCTGCACAATGCCGCGGCCCATTGCCCCGGCGCCAACAACAGCCATGGTTTCGATACTGCTCATGCCAGAATTTCCTTGATTTCGTCATCCGACAGAGACAGACGCTCTTTGAGAATTTCAGCCGTATGCTCGCCCAGCAGGGGCGGGCCGTGACGGTATTCAACCGGCGAGGCTGACAACCGCAAAGGGCTGGCCACGGCCGGCATCTTGCCGGCCGCACTATGCGGCAGGTCGAGGCGCAGGGCGCGTGCTATCACGTGAGGGTCCTGGTGCACCTGTTCAATCGAGTTGATGGGCCCGGCCGGCACACCGGCGGCTTCGAGTTCGGCCAGCCAGACGTCGCGGGAGCGGGTTTTCATGGCATCGCCCAGAATGGGAATCAGGGCATCACGGTTGACGACCCGGCCAGGGTTGGTACGGAAGCGCGGGTCTTCGGCAAGGTCGGACCTGGCAATTACGCCGCAATATGCGCGGAACTGGCTGTCGTTTCCGACCGCCAGGATCAGATGGCCATCTGCGGCGGCAAACACCTGATAAGGAACGAGATTCTGATGGGCATTGCCGGCACGAACGGGTGAAGCACCGCTGGTAAGGTAGTTCATGTTCTGGTTGGCCAGCATGGCTACCTGGCAGTCTAGCAAAGCCATGTCGATATGCTGCCCCAGCCCACTGGCCTTGCGCTCGTAGAGGGCTGCCAGCACGGCAACCGTGGAATACATGCCAGTCATCAGATCGGCGACCGCCACCCCAGCCTTTTGCGGGCCGCCGCCGGGCAGGTCATCGCGTTCGCCGGTAATGCTCATCAGGCCGCCCATCCCCTGGATCATGAAATCGTAGCCAGGCCGGCTTGCATAGGGGCCAGTCTGGCCAAAGCCGGTAATGGAACAATAGATGATGCCCGGATTCACTGCCTTGATGTTTTCGTAGTCCAGTCCATACTTTTTCAGACCGCCAACTTTGAAGTTTTCAACGAATACATCGCTTTCCCGCGCCAGCTGCCGTACAAGTTCAGCGCCTCGCGAGCTGGATATATCAAGCGCGACAGATTTTTTATTTCGGTTGGCACTAGCGTAGTACGCGGCTTCCGTCGTGTCGTGGCCGGCGGCGTCCTTCAAGTACGGCGGACCCCAGCTGCGAGTGTCATCCCCACTGCCAGGGCGTTCTATCTTGATGACTTCTGCGCCCAGATCGGCAAGATTCTGGGTGCACCACGGGCCTGCAAGGACGCGTGTCAGGTCGAGGACCCGCACGCCGGTAAGCGCTGCTGGACGTTTTGACATGGTTGTAGGATAGTCGGTGTGGAATTCGGTATTTTGCCTTAAACCGGGAAGTCGCAGATCTACACACCTTCAGGAGCCCCCATGTCGCACCCCATTGTTACCAGCCTGTACCAGCAAACAACCTTGCCGGTGATCGCGGCGCCCATGTTCATTGTCAGTGGCCCCGAACTTGTGGTGGCACAGTGTGCAAGCGGCATCGTGGGGTCGATGCCGGCCCTGAACGCGCGCCCGCAAAGCCAACTCGCCGAATGGCTGGCTCAAATAGAAGAAACCTTAATCGCGTTGCGCAATCAGGATCCTTCCGCAGTGATCAGCCCCTACGCCATCAATCACATTATTCATGCATCCAATAAACGTCTGGATGCCGACCTGGAAGTCTGCGCCCGCTTCAAAGTGCCCTACATCATCAGCAGCCTGCGGGCGCCCGACGATGTAGTCAAGACCATACACGGCTGGGGCGGCAAGGTTTTTCACGATGTGACCACGCTGCGGCATGCAGAGAAAGCGCTGGAAGCAGGCGTAGATGGGCTGATACTGGTCTGCGCAGGCGCTGGCGGCCATGCTGGCACGGTCAGCCCGTTTGCCCTATTGAACGAAGTGCGACGCTTCTTTGACGGCCCGGTGACGCTGGCCGGTGCCATCACCCATGGTCATGACGTCCTGGCTGCACTAGCCATGGGGGCTGACTTTGCCTATATGGGTACCCGTTTCATCGCCAGCGAAGAAGCACGCGCCATCGCCGACCACAAGCAAATGATACTTGACGCCCGCAGCAGCGATATCGTCTATACACCGTATTTCAGCGGTATCCCTGCCAACTACTTGCGAGCCAGCATTACCGCCGCCGGCTACGACCCAGATGACTTACCAAAGCAGAAGCGGGAAATCGACGCTGGGACCAACGACGAAGCCAAGGCATGGCGCGATGTCTGGAGTGCAGGCCAGGGCGCAGGCAGCATCCAGGCCGTATTGCCCACCTCACGGATCGTGCAAGAGCTGCGCGACGAATATCACGCACGTGCGGCCCTGCTTTCAGAAGCGATTCCCGCTTTGGCGGGCATCAGCTAAAGGTTTACTGCACCGCAACACTTCGGTTTCATAATACGGGATCACATCCCGCATTATGTGTGGCTTTCCCACCACCCCTAGGTTCGACCCTAGGGTAAACCCTAGACATACCCTAGGGTTTACCCTATAATTCTTCTTGTCGATCCAACATTTATCAAAAGGGGTGAAACACCATGGCAATCAGTTCTGTAAACACATATAGTCGACTTAGTGA
>JBAYOJ010000331.1:0-3273 GCA_041678385.1 Burkholderiaceae bacterium
ACAGGGTGAGTTCGCCGGGCGAAACCCTGGATGTGCTCAAGCGTGCGTGGACAGAGGCGCTGACGGCACCCATGGGGCCGGTGAGCGTAGAGATCCCCATTGATGTGCAGCGCGCCACCATAGAACGGCCTGCTGATGACATGGCTTACTTTGCAACCGCAGCGGGTCCGCTCGAACCTCAGGAAACCGCCATTGCAGCGCTTGTAAAGAAGCTGCGGGCAGCAAAGCGCCCCATGATCTGGGCTGGCGGCGGCGCGCGTGCGGCCGGTAAAGAACTCGCCGCCCTGCTGGATATGGGCTTCGGCATGGTGACCAGCTGGAATGGCCATGGCGTCGTCAGCGACGATAACCCTTCTAACCTTGGCGCGTTGAATGGGCCGGGCAGCCCCGCTGTTGAGGCCCTTTACAAGCAGGCCGACTTGCTGCTGGTCGTAGGCTCACGCTTGCGGGGGCATGAAACGCTCGATCACAAGCTTGCACTGCCAAAAAACCTGGTGAAGATCGATGTTGACCCTGCCGCAGAAGACCGCGGCTATCCCAGCACCTTGTTTATTCACGGTGACGCTGCAGTGACATTGCAGCACGTGCTTGCGCGGCTGGGCTCGGACGGTCTGGAAATCGACTCTGAGTTTTCGCAGGCAGTGCGAGACACCAAGCAACAGGCCATCAGCGATTTCCGGCAGACCTTGGGTCCTTACAAGGATTTTGCCAGCCAGCTGCGGGCCGTCATGCCCGAAAGTGCCATCTTTGCGCGCGATATTACGCTTAGCAACAGCACGTGGGGGCATCGTATCTTCCCCTTGCACGCACATAGCCAGAATATTTATCCGGTAGGGGCGGGCATAGGCCAGGGCTTGTCGCTGGGCATAGGGGCGGCGGTTGGCACACCCGACAGGAAGGTTGTCCTGCTGACAGGGGACGGTGGTTTCTTCTTCAACATGACCGAGTTGTGGACGGCGGTTCAAGAGCAGGCTGACATCGTCATGATAGTCATGAACGACGGCGGCTACGGTGTCATCAAACATATGCAGGATGCGATGTGCCAGGGTCGTTATGCCCATAGCAGCCTGCTGGCGCCCGACCTTCTGAAGCTGGCGGAACTTGCAGGCATGCCTGCATGGCGGGTAGAGAGGGCGGAAGATTTTGGCGCCATGGTCGGTAAAGCGATGGCAACGCAAGGCCCTACGCTAGTGGAAGTTGATATGAACCGTATTGGGCCCTTCCCGCCCTACTTCCCATACTCCGCCATGATTGACGCGGCCAGAGCGGCGAGTCAGACAACGGCGGCGGCGTAAGGCGGGCGGCACACAACATGGAAAAAGATATCGAAACCGCTACCGGCCCGAGGGTCGCCGGTGCGCTGGACGGCGTGCGTGTTCTTGACCTGTCTAGAGTGCTCAGCGGGCCCTATTGCACCCAGATACTGGCAGACCACGGTGCTGAAGTCATAAAGGTGGAGCCCCCCTCAGGTGATGAAACGCGCACATGGGGGCCGCCCTTTATGGGGGACGTGGCTGCCTATTACCAGGGCATCAATCGCAATAAACGGGGTATAACGCTTGACCTTGCATCGCCTGCCGGTAGCGCCAGCCTGCTGCAGCTGCTGGAAGATGCCGATGTCCTGGTGGAAAACTTCAAAAGCGGCACCATGGAGCGCTGGGGCCTGGGCTACGATGTTTTAAGCAAACGCTTTCCTGGCTTGATCCATTGCCGGGTTTCGGGGTTTGGCGCCGACGGGCCGCTGGGGGGCATGCCAGGATACGACGCGGCCATCCAGGCTATTTCAGGCATCATGAGCGTTAATGGGGATCCCGACGGGGAACCCACCCGGGTCGGCGTACCCATCGTCGACATGGTGACAGGTTTGAACGCAGCGATTGGTGTGCTGCTGGCGCTTCAGGAACGAGAACGCAGCGGGCGCGGGCAATTCGTTGATATAGCGCTCTTCGACTGCGCGCTGTCGATTCTGCATCCTCACACCGCCAACCACTTTGCCGCCGGTGGTACGCCCGCCCGCACCGGCAACGCGCACCCCAACATCACCCCTTACGACATTTTCCCTACGGCAGGCGACCCGATATTTCTGGCCGTTGGCAATGACGGGCAATTCAGGACGCTTTGTACCGAGCTTGGCGCGCCCGAGCTGGCGGACGACCCGAGATACGCATCGAACAGCAGCCGGGGCGTCAACAGACAAACACTGAAAGCGTCATTGGTCAGTCTGTTGAAAAAACAAGACTCATCAACATTGGCGGAACGGCTGATTCGGGCCGGCGTCCCGTGTTCCAGCGTGTTGAGTATCCCACAGGCCCTGCAGCACCCCCATACGGCACACCGCCAGATGATCGTGTCGCAAGATGGGTATACCGGCATTGCTTCGCCCGTGAAACTGAGCCGAACTCCGGCCAGCTATCGCAGGCTGCCGCCGACGTTGGGTCAGCATCAACTGGAATTCGACTTTCCCAGCCGTGACGCTGATTGAATCTGAAGACTAATTATGCGGGAAGCATCATGCATTTTCATTTAAGTGACGAACAAAAACAGATCAAAGCGGCAATTGAAAGCCTGTGCGAACCGTTTGGTGATGAATATTGGTTCACTAAAGATCAGGAAGGCGGGTTTCCATTTGAATTTCATCAGGCTCTGGCCCAGGCAGGTTGGCTGGGTATCGCCATGCCCGAAGAATATGGTGGGGCCGGCCTGGGTATTTCCGAAGCTGCGCTCATGATGCACACCATCGCAGCAACTGGTGCGGGCTTGTCGGGTGCATCCGCTGTGCACATGAATATCTTCGGGCTGCACCCGGTCGTCGTGTTCGGCACCGCCGAACAACGGCAGCGCTGGCTCCCGCCCCTGATCGCCGGTGAGGATAAGGCCTGCTTTGGTGTGACCGAGCCGAATACCGGCTTGAACACCCTGAAACTTAAAACCCGGGCGGTGCGTCAGGGCGACCATTATGTCGTGAATGGCCAGAAGGTATGGATTTCGACAGCTCAGGTTGCCAACAAGATTTTATTGCTGGCCCGCACGACACCGTTAGAAGAATGCAAAGGCAGCGAAGGGCTCAGCCTTTTCTACACCGATCTGGATCGCACGACCGTTCAAGTACATGAAATTGAAAAAATGGGCCGAAAATGCGTGGACTCCAATCAAGTCTTTATTGATGGTTTGCGTATTCCCATTGAAGACAGGATAGGAGAAGAAGGCAAAGGTTTCAGCTATATCCTGCATGGCCTGAATCCGGAACGGATACTGATCGCGTCGGAAGCAGTG
>JBAYOJ010000332.1:0-3215 GCA_041678385.1 Burkholderiaceae bacterium
GCTAAGCGACAGTTCTTTGATACCGTAGTAATGGCCGGTTTCTTCTAGAAGACGATCTCGCTCTTCTATCATCTGCTTCAGTGTTCGCGTCTGATGTATCCCTTCTGCGGCTGACACTTCCAAAGCAGTCAGGTCCATGTTATCCATTTGCGTCTCCTTGTTGCGATTAGCATGGGCGGATATTCGGTTGCTCCGCAGCACGTGCCGCAGGCAGTGACTTATGTCATAAGCGAAAACGCAACAAGCGTGCCAACAAGTTAATTTTGCGACGCAGCATGGTTAAAAACACCAAAAAAACATCATCTATAGGAAAATAAGGCATGCAAGTATTGCGGCGCACCATTAGCCTAGCCTTGTCTCGCCTCCGGACATGTGTCCGGGCCATGTCCGATCTTCGAACACTTCCTGGATGGCTTTATTACTCTTAAGCGTGGGCAGTATTCGTGTTGCTTTTACGAAGCATCTACACCGCTGAATTCAATCACTACAAAGCAATTCGAGACTAAATCCAGGAAGTTAAGCAGACCATCCAGACTTTGTATAAAAAGATTGAAAACGGGTGAAAGACATTTTTATTGTTATTTGAGGCCTCGTTACCTCTGCTCTGTAGAAATCCGCTCGATGCTATGCATTGCGACTTTGCCAGGGATTACCAACAAAGTCGTCGGCACATTCAACGCAACGCCCGCAGTGCACCGCCTGCCAGCGCGGCCGTCATCACAGGCTGGGAATTCGTGTCTGCCCCCAGACACGCCGCACCCAGTATCGCCTCAGTGTGGTCCAGGCGAAACGTCCCTTCCGTTTTGATAAGCCGCCCCGCACGCTCTTTCATGCTCAGCGCTGCGGTGGCGGATTGTTCCACCATGGCTGCATTCTGCTGAGTCATGCTATCGAGCTGAACAACCGCAATGTTGATCTGCTCAAGGCCATCGACCTGCTCGGATGCAGCTACAGTGATCTGGCCTACGATATCGTGCACCTTCTGAACCAAAGCAACGATGTCGCCCGTGGTACTGCCTGCGTCGGAGATCAGATTGGAACCACAGGCCACCTTCGGTACTCTCGTATCGATCAGTTCCCGTATTTCATGCGCCGCTAACAGTGTGCTATAGGCGGTAGACCGAAGGCTTTCCACTACCCTTGCGTAGGCGGTTTCTGCGGAGTCCATGTTCTCGTAGGCCCGCCTGTTGGCGGGATCGAGGAGAATATTGTGTAGCGCCTGTTCCGCCTGCAGCCCTTGTACATACATTCGTTGAGCCCATTGGCGATGGGCTGTTCTATCGCGGGCCCTAGGTCACAGCCGGCAAGAACACAGAAGCTGCGCGCGCTCGCCAGCCCCCATCAATACACCAATTCCTTCAAGAACAAGGAAATCCACGGCACATAGGTAATCACCATCAGGCAGCTCAGGACGACCAGCACAAAGGGAATCAAGGTGCCTATCAGGCGCTCAATGGATATCTGTGCGACCGTGCAGGCCGCGAAAAGGTTGACGCCAAAAGGTGGGGTGACCATGCCCAGGGCCAGGTTCACCACCATGATGACCCCGAAATGCGCCGGGTCCACACCAAAATGCATGGCCACCGGCAACAGCAGGGGCGCCAGCACCACGATGGACGCCGAGGTTTCAATGAACATGCCGATCGCAAAAAGAGCAATGTTCATCCCCAGCAGAAAGGTGTATTTGTCGCTGAAAAGCAGGCTCAGCCAGTCACCCAGCGCCTGGGGTATGCCCGCACGGTTCAGCAGGAAGCCGAACACGCCGGCATTGGCGATGATGAACATGATGACCGCCGTCGATATGACCGAGCGATGAAAGGTGTGCGACAAGGTTTTGAGGTCGAGGCGGCGATAAATGAAGATGCCGACAATCAGCGCATAAACCACCGCCACGGCCGACGCCTCGGTCGGTGTGAAGACTCCGCCATAGATGCCCCCCAGAATGATGACGGGCATCAGCAGCGCCAGCCACGCCCTGCGGAATGCAACGCCAACGGGCAGGCGGCCCTGCCCGTCATTCTTGCCGTAGCCGTTGCGTTTGGCGTAGATCCACACGTAGAGCATGAGCGCCCCGGCGATCAGGATACCCGGCCCTACCCCCGCAATGAACAGTTCGCCAACCGACGTATCCGTGGACACTGCAAACAGGATCATGGGAACAGAGGGCGGGATGACCACCCCAAGTTCCGCCGCCGACGCCTGTAGCGATGCAGCAAAGGGACGGGGATAGCCATGCCGCAGCATGGCGGGAATCAGAATGGCGCCTACCGCAAAAGTGGTTGCCACGCTGGAGCCCGCAACCGCCGCGAAAATCATGCAGGTGATCACGCAGCTGATGGCCAGGCCGCCTTGGACCCCACCCACCAGGCTTTTGGCGAATTCCACCATGCGTTCTGAAATACCCCCCGCTTCCATCAGATTGCCGGCCAGGATGAAGAAGGGCACGGCCACCAGCGGGTATTTATCCAGGGCCGCATAGACCTGCTGTGCGACCACCAGCCAGGTCATGCCCTCATGCGCGACCCCCAACAGGCTGGCCAGGCCGATAGACACCGCCACTGGCACAGACAGGACGAAGAAGATCAGCATCGAAACGACCATCAACTGCGGCATGAGGCCCCCTGCATTCCTGTCTGTTTTTTCATTGTTTTCGTGGCCCTGATGAACATCAGACTACGGTGTTGCCTATTTCGTCACGGGCTTGCCCGCCGGATTCGTCGGGCTCATCACCCAGCGGCGCTGGCCTGTCGACCCAGCGGGCGAGTACACCCAGAATGGCCAGCGTCATGCCGATGGGTATGGAAACATAGATCCACGCAATGGAAAATTCAAGGCTGGCAAGCGTCTGAAACCGCACCCGCCAGGTCATCTGCACCCCCACCCAGGCCATGAAGCCCAGGAAACCAATGCAGATCAGCATGATCAGATGTTCCAGCCAGCGCTGCGCGCGGCCTTTCAGCATGGCATGCAACATTTCCACGCTCAGCATGGCACCATGCCTGAAGGCCAGGCACAGGCCCAGCATCACCGTCCATATCAGGGACGAACGGGTCCAGGCCTCGCTCCAATCGGCGGGCGACTGCAAGATAAAACGGGAAATAACCTGATAGAACCCTGCAACGACAGCAGAAAACAGAAGAAGCTGGCAAACGACCGATATGAATCGGAACAGACTGCGGTCGAGAAGGTTGACGAATTTCACGATAGGCTCGGAA
>JBAYOJ010000333.1:0-3213 GCA_041678385.1 Burkholderiaceae bacterium
GCCTGTCTCAAGTGAACCTCCGTGTACGGGCGAATTGCAAATATCTGGGACGATTGTCCCATAAAAATACTAATATTTCATAAAAAATAGACTTAACTCCGTTTTGTTTAGGGTATATACCTATTTTTTAGATTGTATTGAGCTTTTTTCGAGATTTAAGTATCATTAAAAGATAGTCACAAGCCTTCGGCTGTATCTGACGGCTTTCCGTTATTCAGGAGACAGAAGTTGCATGATTTTCATTGCTGGGCTGATGCTCAGCCGCAGCGCGTAGCGGTTGTCATGGCAGAATCCGGCACACAGTTCACCGCAGGTGACTTGGCCGGGAAATCCAGGGATTACGCGCAATGGATGGCCGCCCAGGGGATCGAGGCGGGCGACACCATTGCTTTGCTGCTCGAAAACCGGGTCGAGATCCTAGAACTGGCGCTTGCCGCGCGTCTGGTCGGCGCTTATGTGGCCGTCATCAGCACGCATCTGACCGCAGCGGAAGTCAGCTACATCGTGCTGGATTGCCAAGCGAAAATGCTGTTTCTTTCCGAGCGCACGGAAAGCCTTGCCGGTTCGCTGAATCTCAAGGACACCTACCTGATCGACGAGCGTGCAGGCAGTGTTTCCCTGCAGGCCCTGGTTAAGGATTATCTTGCTGGCCATCCCGCCCCTATCGATCTTTCCGACCGGCCGGCCGGAAGAGATCTGCTGTATTCATCAGGGACGACCGGCAACCCCAAGGGGATCAAGAAAGCGCTGTTTCCGGCGGAAGTCCGTACAGGCGTTGCCGACCCCGAACTGGCGTTCTGGGCCCGGCAGTTGAACTTCAGTCAAGACACCGTCTATCTGTCGCCAGCGCCGCTTTATCATGCGGCACCGCTGCGTACTTGCATCCGGGTGCTGAACCTGGGCGGCCAGATCATCATCATGGAACGCTTCGATGCTGAAAAATCACTGGCTTTCATAGAGCGTTACCGCGCCACGCACAGCCAGTGGGTGCCCACCATGTTCCAGCGCCTGCTGGCCTTGCCGGAAGACGTTCGCAATAAGTACGACGTTTCCAGCCAGAAGTACGCCGTTCATGCGGCAGCGCCCTGCCCGGTCCATGTCAAGCAGGCCATGTTGAACTGGTGGGGCGATATCCTGATTGAATACTACGCTGGCTCTGAAAGCTGTGGCGCCACCCTGATCAATTCAGAAGAATGGCGGCAGCATCCTGGCTCGGTGGGCAGGGCGGTCAACGGGAAGATCCATATCCTTGCAGAAGACGGGGCAGAATTGCCACCTAACGAAGTCGGGAAAATCTACTTTTCCGGCGTAGTGCCTTTTGCCTATCTCAATGATCCGGAAAAAACCAAAGAAGCCTTCAACGAAAAGGGCTGGGCCACGTATGGGGATCTGGGCTATCTGGATGACGAAGGTTTTCTGTACCTTAGCGACCGCCGCGCCGACCTCATCATCAGCGGTGGCGTGAACGTCTACCCCAAAGAAATAGAAGACGCTGTTTCCGCGCATCCTGCGGTGGCGGATGTTGCCGTGGTCGGCATCCCGCATCCCGACCTTGGCGAGCAGGCGTTAGCTGTTGTGGTGCCCATTGAGGGCAAGACGCCAGAACAGCAACTGGCCGCCGACATCATGAATCACCTGGCAAGCGTTCTTTCCCGCATAAAAATGCCGCGGCGCCTGGTTTTCGTGGAAAAAATCCCCCGGCTTGAAACCGGGAAAATCGTGCGCCGCAAGCTGAAGGAAGAATACAGAAATGCGTCCCAGCCGGGATTCGAAGTGAAGCCGCTTATTCAGCATTGAGATCAACATTGAATCCCCAGACTGGAAGACATCATGAAGAACATTGAGAACCGCAGCATATTCAGGGACGATCACGAGCATTTTCGTGAACAGGTGCAGCGCTTTTTTGAAGACGAGGTTGTGCCGTTCCACGCCGAGTGGGAACGACAGGGCAGTGTCCCGAAAGAAGTCTGGCGCAAGGCGGGCCGGATTGGATTGCTGAACACCATGCTGCCAGAGCCTTATGGTGCCGGGGGCGATTTCGGCCATGCGGCCATTCTGATCGAGGAAATCGCCCGCACCGGTGCCAGCGGCCTGGGCTTTCCCCTGCACTCTGACATCGTGTCTCCGTATATCAATGAGTACGGCACGTCCGAACAGAAAGACAAATGGCTGCCGAAGATGGCCAGCGGCGATCTGATCGGCGCTATCGCCATGACAGAACCGGGTGCGGGCAGTGACCTGAAGGCGATCCGCACGACGGCCCGCCGTGACGGCGACTCGTATGTGATCAATGGTCAGAAAACCTTCATCACGAACGGCATCAATTCGGAAATTGTCATTGTCGTTGCCAAGACATCGGCCGAACTGGGGGCCAAGGGCATTTCCCTCTTTATCGTGGAAGAAGGCACCTCGGGGTTCAGCAAAGGGCGGCGGCTTGAGAAGATCGGCCTGCTTGCCCAGGATACGTCCGAGCTGTATTTCGAGGATGTAAGGATCCCTTTGGGTAATCTTCTCGGGGAAGAGAACAAGGGCTTTTCCTATCTGATGCATGAACTCGCCCAGGAACGCCTGGTCATTGCATTGCGCGCCGCGACGTCGATCGAGACCTTTCTGCAGAAAACCATCGATTACACGCGTGACCGTAAAGCCTTCGGGCAGCCGGTGCTTAACTTCCAGAACACAAAATTCAAGCTTGCGGAAGCCAAAGCGCAGGCCGTCATGCTGCGTGTGTTCGTAGATAAATGCATTGCCCTCCATATGGACAAGGCGCTATCTCCCGAACTAGCGGCCGCCGCCAAGCTGAATGCCACCGCGTTGCAGAACCGCCTGCTGGATGAATTTCTGCAGCTGCATGGCGGCTATGGCTACATGACTGAATACCAGGTCGGCCGCGCCTGGGTGGACGCGCGCGTCGGCCGCATCTACGGCGGCAGCGACGAGATCATGAAAGAAATCATTTCAAGAACATTATGACCACACGCCACAGCGCCAGCCTGGCCCTTCACGGCGAGGCCTGGCGTGGCGGAAATCACGGTGGCGGATGCATCCGCCACCGTATCCAGGAAGGAGACTCCCGATGAAGAAGTTGTTATTAGCAGCCTTGATGTCCACGACCTTGTTGTCACCCGCGGTTCATGCCGAGCCGGCTGACACTTATCCCTCGCAGCCTTTGCGTTTCATCGTTCCCCTTGGCCCGGGCAGCGGTGCGGACAC
>JBAYOJ010000334.1:0-3203 GCA_041678385.1 Burkholderiaceae bacterium
CGACAGCATGGGCGCCAGGGCGGGTCAGCGAGGCCTGGGCGAGCATTTCCAGGCTGGCTGCCGGCACGTTCTCGAACTCTGTCGTGACGGCCTGGCAACGTCCAGCAAGATCAGCCAGAGCATCGGCATCGTCATAAGAAGCGCATATATGCAGGTCGGCAACCGCCCCGGCCGGACTCTGCTGGTCTGGATCCAGCACAGCCACTCTGTACCCCAGGCTTTGGGCAGCATGACAGAACATGCGTCCCAATTGGCCACCCCCTACCATCCCCAGCCATTCGCCGGGCATGATGGGAGCCGCTTTGCCCTGTTTGATCATGTATATACCTTGTTTCTACTTAACAGACTACATCAGCACGTGCGGTGGTACCATCATGCCACGCGCCGCCTCCGTCTGACGCTCGCGGAAGGCGTCAAGCTGCTTGCGCAGGGCGGCATCTACCGTTGCCAGTGTAGCGATGACATGCAGCGCAGCATTGGCGGCACCGGCCTCGCCGATGGCGAAAGTGGCAACCGGCACACCTTTGGGCATCTGGACGATGGACAACAGGGAATCTTCGCCACGCAAATAACGCGATGGAACCGGCACGCCGAATACCGGCACCGGCGTCAATGCCGCCATCATGCCGGGCAGGTGCGCTGCACCGCCCGCGCCGGCAATGATTGCCCGCAAGCCGCGTTCGGTGGCAGACTTGCCATATTCCACCATGTCCAGCGGCATACGATGTGCCGACACGACACGGGTTTCATGCGGGATGCCGAATTCTTCAAAAATCGCCACGGCGTGCTTCATGACGTCCCAATCGCTGGAAGACCCCATGATGATGCCTACCAGCGGTGTTGCTGCGCCTGCGGACGAGGCTAATGCCATATCGCTGTCGGTATTCATTATCTGCCCTGCCTGTTTAAAGTTGGCGCTCAGCCCACCAGGCGTTCGAGCGCCTCGCGGTATTTGGCCCCGGTCCGTTCCAGCACATCAACCGGCAGGCGCGGGGCGGGCGGGGTCTTGTCCCATGATTGGGTTTCCAGCCAATCACGCACGAACTGCTTATCGAATGAGGGTGGACTGATGCCTTCTGCATAACCGTCGGCCGGCCAGAATCGCGATGAGTCGGGCGTAAGGACCTCGTCCATAAGATAGAACCCACCGTTTTCATCAAGGCCAAACTCGAACTTGGTGTCCGCAATAATGATGCCTTTACCGGCTGCGAACTCGGCAGCTTCGGCATAGAGCTGCAAGGTCGTGTCGCGCAGCTTGGCGGCAAGTTCGGCCCCAACCTGCTCGACCACGTAGTCAAAGCCCACATTTTCATCATGCAGGCCGAACTCAGCTTTGGCCGCTGGTGTAAAAATGGGTTGCGGCAGCCGGCTGGCCTGACGCAAACCGGCCGGCAGCGCTATGCCGCAGATTTTGCCGGTAGCCTGGTAGTCATTCCAGCCCGAACCGATCAAATAACCCCGGGCCACGCATTCCACAAGTATGGGTCGCAGGCGCTTGACCACCACAGCCCTGCCGGCGACCTGGTCGCGCTCGCCCGCTTCCACGACATCGGCGGGGTCGATACCCGTAGCATGATTGGGAATGACATGGGCCAGCTTTTCGAGCCAGAAGTCAGTCAGGCGCGTAAGCACCTTGCCCTTGCCGGGCACCGGGTCGTCAAGGATGACATCGAATGCGGAAATGCGGTCAGTCGCCACGATAAGGAGCTTATCGCCCCCCACAGCGTACATGTCGCGCACTTTGCCGCGCCCCAATAGCGGCAGAGACTTGATGCTTGATTGATACAGGGCCTGAGCCACGATGTCATCCTTAACGTTCAATACTGATGCGGTGTGCCGGCGCTGTGTTTTACTGCACGACCTGCTTGAGTTCGCCGGCCGCATAGCGCCGCGCTATTTCGCTCAGGGGAATCGGCTTGATCTTGCTGGCGTTGCCGGCCGTGCCGAACTGCTGATAGCGGGCCACGCAAATAGCCTTGGCGGCTTCGCGCGCAGGCTTGAGATATTCGCGCGGGTCGAACTTGGACGGATTCTCTGCCATGAAGCGGCGGATGGCCCCAGTCATGGCCAGGCGGATATCGGTATCGATATTGACTTTGCGCACACCGTACTTAATCGCTTCCTGGATTTCCTCGACAGGTACGCCGTAGGTTTCCTTCATATCGCCACCAAACTGACGGATTTCAGCCAGGAGCTCTTGAGGCACGCTGGAGCTGCCGTGCATCACCAAGTGGGTGTTGGGCAGGCGAGCGTGAATTTCCTTGACACGCTCGATGGACAGGATGTCGCCCGTGGGCTTACGGGTGAACTTGTAGGCGCCGTGGCTGGTGCCGATGGCGATCGCCAGGGCATCAAGCTGGGTGCGCTGCGTGAAATCAGCCGCTTGCTCAGGGTCGGTCAGCAACTGTTCGCGCGTCATGGTGCCTTCTGCCCCATGGCCGTCTTCCTTGTCACCCATCATGGTTTCCAGGGAACCCAGACAACCCAGTTCACCTTCGACCGTGACTCCCAGCTTGTGGGCGACCTCGACCACACGACGGGTGACATCGACGTTGTATTCATAGTCGGCGATGGTCTTGCCGTCTTCCATCAGGGAACCGTCCATCATGACGCTGGAAAAGCCCAGATCAATAGCGCCCTGACAGATTGCCGGTGACTGGCCGTGATCCTGGTGCATGACCACCGGAATATGAGGATAGGATTCGACGGCGGCCTGGATCAGGTATTTGAGGAAGCCTTCGCCAGCATATTTGCGGGCACCCGCCGAAGCTTGCATGATCACCGGGCTATCGGTCTCGGCAGCGGCTTCCATGATGGCCTGGACCTGCTCCAGGTTGTTAACGTTGAACGCGGGAATGCCGTAGCCGTTCTCGGCAGCGTGATCCAGCAATTGACGCATGGAAACTAGGGCCATGTCGTGACCTCCTGACTAGGTAATGGGTTGAATACGGAATCAGAATGAATTTTAAGGGTGAACAGGAATGTTTGCTTGAGGCGGCAAAGTTGCTTGCCGTTATGGCATGCCGCCAACTGCATTCATTGTCTTGTGTCAACGCCGCAGAGCACTCTTGGGACGGAAGGCGCGGACCACGCTGTCATGCGTTTCCACATAAGGCCCCCCAATCAAGTCCAGACAATAGGGAACGGCGGCAAATATGCCCGGCACGATCACTTTTCCCGTGTCGTCGCGCAGGCCTTCGAGC
>JBAYOJ010000335.1:0-3201 GCA_041678385.1 Burkholderiaceae bacterium
CAGGATTGGATAGCGAATGGCCATGTATTGCTCAACGGTGCGGCGACCAAAATACGGCAGGTCGTCGGGCCAGGGGATACCATTGTCGTTCACCCTCAGGTGGCGCCGGAAGACCTGGCCTTTATGCCCGAACCCGTTTCATTTGGCATTGTGGCCGAAAACGAACATTGGGTGGTGGTCGACAAACCGGCCGGGCTGGTGACCCACCCAGGCGCCGGCAACTGGCACGGGACGCTGCTGAACGGTCTGCTGCATCGTTATCCCGAATTGGCGCGCATAGCGCGGGCTGGCATTGTGCACCGTCTTGACAAGGATACTTCCGGTCTGATGGTGGTTGCCCGTTCGGAAGTGGCGCAAACCAGCCTTGTGCGGCAGCTGCAGGCGCGTACGGTTCATCGCGAATATATAGCCTTGGCCCATGGCAGGCTGAAAGGGGCGGGCGTAGTCGACCGGCCCATAGGCCGCGACCCGGCGGTACCGGTACGCATGGCCGTGGAAAGGCCGGTTGCGCCCAAACCTGCCATCACTCATTATGCGAGCTTGCGCGAAGGCCAGGACACCCAAGGCGCGCCCGTTGCAGAGGTCGCCTGTCGTCTGGAAACCGGCCGTACTCACCAGATACGCGTGCACATGGCAGCCCTGGGGCATCCATTGCTTGCGGATACGCTTTACGGCGGCCGGGCCATGGCCGGCGCGACGCGACAGATGTTGCACGCGCGCGCCTTGTCTTTCGAAGACCCGGGTACAGGGGGTGAAGTTGCTTTCAGGTCAGAGCCGCCAGCTGATTTCGAAGCAGCGCGCAATGGCATCGACTGGCACGTGGCGGCCCCGCGATGAACGCTGGATTACGCAGCCTTTCCTTGTTGCCTGTTAGGGGCGCCCCTTGGGAGGGTGTCAGATATGGCACGACCACCCGGCATGGCGGGGTCAGCCACGGGCCTTGGGCATCATTCAATCTGGGCCTGCATACGGGGGACGACCCCGAAGCTGTCAAGGAAAACCGCCGGCGCCTTGCGGTGGATCTGCCCGCTGCTCCATTCTGGCTTGAACAGGTGCATGGCACCGTGGTCGCTGATGCCGATGCCGACGTTGCATTCAGGCCCATGCAGCCGCCGCCTCGGGCCGACGCTGCCATCACGATGCAGCCTGGCCGGGTACTGGCCATCATGACAGCAGACTGCGCGCCGGTGGTGATCGCCGATCTTCAAGGCCGTGCCCTGGGTATGGCACATGCCGGCTGGCGGGGGCTGGCCGGGGGGGTGCTGGAAGCGACCGTCTCCGCCTTGCGCGACCGCCTGCCGGCTGCGGTTTGGCGCGCCTGGGTCGGGCCCTGTATCGGCCAGGCCCGCTTTGAAGTGGGTGATGAAGTGCGGCAGGCTTTCGTTGCCACTGATCCCAGTGCATCACGATATTTTGCGCTGGGTGCGACCGAAGGAAAATGGCAGGCGGACCTCGCCGCGCTTGCCCGTCATCGTCTCGACATGTTGGATGTATATAGTGTAGAGACGTCCGGCTATTGCACCCACGATATGGCCGACCTGTTTCATTCATATCGCCGGTCGTCCGTCACAGGCCGTATGGCGACACTCGCATGGCTTGAAGCGAAAGACTGAAGGGACGGGTGTACCTGGTCGCGCAACAGCCCAGGATCCGTGCTTGCGGTGCGTCCCGACTTTCCCTGATTGACACACTTTGTTTTGCCTCGCACCATAGGGTCAACGCCTTTTTTACTGGATGTATCAAAACGTGAATCCGTCATTTTCCCCCTCATGGCCCGTTCCCATCAACGTGGCGCCGGAAGAGCTTGCAAGGATTCAGGCGGAATTCTCGCAAGAATACGCTGACCTGCTAGAGCAGGCCCGTACTGGTCGTCTCGAAGTCCCCGCCGACAAGCGTTTCAGGGCCGACGCCTGGAAGGCGAACCCGTTCGCATTGCTCAACGCCCACATGTGGCTGCTGTCGGCACGTACCATGAATCGCATGGTCGACGTGGCTGAAGCTTCTGATTCCGTTCGCGAACGCCTGCGTTTTACAGTCATGCAGTGGCTGGAAGCCTCTTCGCCCACCAACTATCTGCTCACCAACCCGGAAGTCCAGCAGCTTATGCTCGAAACCGGGGGCCAGTCCTTGGCGCGAGGCATGCAGAACCTGCTGGCTGATATCGGCAAGGGCCGCATGAGCCAGACCGACGAATCGCGTTTCGAACTGGGCAGCAATGTGGCTGCCACAGCGGGGGATGTCGTCTATCAGAACCCGCTCATGCAGCTCATCCAGTACACCCCGCTCACGGCGCAAGTGCACACACGGCCGCTGGTGATGGTGCCACCCTGCATCAACAAATACTACATTCTCGACCTCCAGCCCGAGAATTCCTTCGTGCGCTACATGGTAGAGCAGGGGCATACCGTCTTTCTGGTTTCCTGGCGAAATCCGCTGCCGGGCGATGCCGATGCTCCCGACACGGCCACTTGGGCTGATTATCTCGAAGAAGGCGTGCTGCGGGCTTTGCAGGTCGCTGCCGACATCACGCGCCAGCCGCAGGTCAATGCTCTGGGTTTCTGCGTGGGCGGTACCATGCTGTCTTCGGCTGCGGCGCTTGCCCACGCACGCGGTGAGCGGCCACTGGCGTCGCTCACCCTGCTGACCACGCTACTTGATTTCGCCGATACGGGCGTACTCGACATCTTTGTTGACGAAATGCATGTCCAGATGCGCGAGCAGCAGCTTTCGCAGGGCGGCCTCATGACAGCACGTGAACTGGCGACCACGTTTTCCTTCCTTCGCCCGGGTGAGCTGGTCTGGAATTATGTCGTCAACAACTACCTGAAAGGCCAGGCGCCTCCGGCTTTCGATCTGCTCTTCTGGAACTCCGATGGCACCAACCTGCCGGGGCCCTTCTTTACCTGGTATCTGCGCAATACCTACTTCGAAAACAAGCTTCGCGAACCAGGCGGCCTGCAGATCAATGGGTACGGCCTGGACCTGGGGGCGCTCGATATACCGGCCTACATCTATGCATCCCGCGAAGACCACATCGTCCCGTGGGAAGCGGCCTACAAATCCTGCGGTCTGCTCACCGGTCCACGGCGATTCGTCATGGGGGCATCGGGCCATATTGCGGGCGTCATCAATCCCCCGGCCAAGAAGCGGCGCAGCTATTGGGCGATACCGGGCTCCATACAGGCGGGCCAGGCTCCCGCA
>JBAYOJ010000336.1:0-3176 GCA_041678385.1 Burkholderiaceae bacterium
GTCCGAACCGCATGCGGGCCGCGTGGTCAACCTGTCACGTGTCATCTGATCGTTCCGAACCCTTCGTTACCGGTGTGTCGCTTACAGTGGCCAACGGCAACATCAGCGTAAAGGTCGTATGTTTTCCAGGCTCAACCCCGACCTGTATCCGTCCTTCCTGCAACTGCGCCAGCTGCATGGCAATGTTCAGCCCCAAGCCGCTACCCGGCGCCACCGATGCCTGCACACCACGAAAATGACGTTTGAACAGTTCCGGAATGTCATTTTCTGCCAGCAGACCACCCGCGTCGGTGACATCACAACACGCCATATCGCCACCTTCATGTACCCGCACCATTACCGGTTTTCCAGGTGGGCCGTACTTAACAGCATTGGACAACAGATTCAGCAGAATCTGTTCCGTCATACCCGGATTGCATTTCGCCAAGACAGTATCCGTACCGCCCTTCAGCTCAATGCGTGCACGGGGGGTCGTGAGTTGCTGTATGGCAATGGCGCGTTGCGCAATCAACCGCAGCTCATAGGCCTCGGAAGGCAGGCGTTCGGTTTCCAGCGGATGGTCGGTGGTCAGCAGCGTATCCAGTACGGTGGTGAGCCGGACGATGGCCTCCCTGGCCTTGCCGACACGACGGGTAAGTTCTTCACGAGAAAGCGGCCCCCTGGTTCGCAACAGCCGTTGCAAGCTGGCATCCATAACGGAAAGCGGTGTCCGAAACTGATGGGACATCATCGACGCGAAATGCCGATAAAGCCCATTCACCTGTTGCTCGGATATCAGACGCGCTTCCAGTTCCATACTACGTAGTTCAGTCGCATGGGCTGCTTGTGTCCGTTTCAAGGTGAGCAACAGTTTGGCGGAAATGAACAGGCTACAAAACAGGATACCGACCAACAAGGTGATAGCGCCCAGCACCGTATTGCGATACCCATCCAGTTGGCGGCCATCGATTTCCCACTGCCGGAACATGACTTTCCGGGAAATCTGTTCCAGTTCTTCCTGAAGAATGACCAACTGCGCAACCAGAATTTCCAGCTGCCCCGGCCCCAATACTTTGCCTTGAACAGCACCCTGATAGGTATCGAGAAACGCCTCTGTCCGTGCCAGAAGCTCGCTTTCGGTGTCGATGGCTTTCAGAAAGCGTTGCTGCGGGCCTTCCACCAACAGATGCAGCCGGCTCAGAAGCAAGGTCAGATGATGGACAAGTTCCTCGTTGGCCTGCGCACTGCCATCGTGCTGGCGCGCCGAAGCCTGCAGACGCAATGTCTTTATCTGTGTTCTCGACAGAACCCATGTCATATTGGCCTGATCATTGTTACGCATCTGATCATGCACTGCTGTCAGGTGCGACAGCGTCAGGATCAACAAGAACAACATGGCGGAAATGGCGATGACGGGCAGCAGGTAGCCTGCATATGCACGTCCCTGCATATCACTGCACCGTAAGACGATGCAATTGCCACACCCACCGGTAGTCGTAGCGGATATCCTGCAGCTTCCGGTGCTGATCGCGCGGATAGATGATCCAGAGCGGCCCCTTGTTATGGCTGCGCAGGCGCTGCCCGTCCATGTGCGTGGCCAGCAGTACGTCGAATTCGTGGAAATCACGAACCGGGATATCCAGGCTGTAGCTGTTCAAGGCGAGCGCGCGCACGGTTTCGCCTTGGGCACCGACATGGCTTAACAGATCCCGCATGAGCACACCGTCGAACCTATGGGTGCCGTCAGTGACGACAGTATGCGTGTGCAAGGTATGAGTCGGCAACGCCTGGAGCATAAGCTCATCAAAATGAGCCTCGTCTTCAATGTTCACCCTGGCGATGTTGCCGGCCACCACGAGGATCACCGGCCCTTCGGGTGGGGCGAGCGGCAGTTGGCTGTCCTGCACGGCACCGACCGCTGCAGGCGTGAAGAAAAATGCCGTGCCAAGAATCACGGCAAGCAGATACCAGTAGGCGTGGAACAGGCGAATAGGCATATCTTTCTCGTACGTTGTTGCATGCCAAAGCACCGATCCTTGATCTTATCACGATGTTTTTTATGTCTTCTTTCGTGTCGCGCTACCGCAAACTCACGCCTGTCCTTAATCTGAACACCAGAAATAAGAGTACTTTGCTACCGGTTTCAGGCGGTGCTCTGCTCAGGAGCACTATCTGATGGACGTGTGCCCCATTCCTTGGCCTTGTCCTTGAGTTCGCGGAATTTTCCAGAGGCGCTTTCCAGACGCTGTTCCCAGACGGGATCAGGCGTTTGACCTTCGATCGCCTTGAAGTAAGCCTGCATCAGGCAGGCAATGGCAAAAGGTTCCAGAATGGCGACCTTGAATGCCCAGGCCAACAGAATAGCGAAGATAACGCTGATAGCCGAAAGGCTGCCAGGCATCAGCCAGGCCAGGCCAGCGGCGGGCACCAGCATGATGATGAACACGATAAATGCCAGCGCATAATTGAATGCAGTCAGCCATGCTGCGTTCTTAAGCAGATTGCGAGCATTCTGGCCGTACAGGATCAGTGCGTTCTGGGCAGAATGCCAAGGTGTGTCGCTCTCGGTGCGCAAGGTGTACGCAAGGATGATCTCGTCGGTCAGGCCGACGGCAACCCTAAGAAAAGCACGGATGACGCCGGAAAGCTGCTGCACCCCAGGGATAGGCAAGATTGTCAGCATCCCATGGGCCAGGCCGGATATGGCTCGCACCACACCCTTGATGATCAGATCCAGCGCAAATAGCGCATTCGCGTTGCTGAAGCGCGATTTGACGACCTCGGTCGCATGAGAGATCTGCGACTTCCCCTTTGGTAGCTCCTGGCCATCCATCAGCATGACCAGAACGGCAATATGCCCGGCCTTGAGCATATACAGCAAGTATTCACGTAGTAGATACAGAATTGCCGCCGTCATGGCGAAACCGCCAAAGGCGCCCACTGCCGTCGTCGTGGCCTGGAAATCAGGTGTACCCAAAGCGCCAATCGCCCAACCCAGGCCTGCGCCCACCCCCGTAATCAGGACATACCCCAGCGCAATGCCAAAATAGACTGCGCAGCGCAAGAGCAGAAACGGTAATGTCCTGAGCAAAAGCTGTACAGAACGACCAATACTGAAATCCCACATGAGCCCGCCCTACTGGTGAAAATGCCATTCAAGCGTGTCCCTGTATAGACAGGGACACCCGGATCCCAGA
>JBAYOJ010000337.1:0-3175 GCA_041678385.1 Burkholderiaceae bacterium
CGCCCCGCCACACGGGGTCGCGCTTTTCAGTGAAGGCCAGTGCGCCTTCGCGGGCGTCGGCCGATTCAAAAACCGGCGTGATGATTTCACGCTGGCGGTCGAACATTTCAGATGAATTCCAGTCTTGCGAAGCCATGATCACTTGCTTGCTGGCAGCCAGGGCCAGAGGGCCGTTCCTGGAAATAGCGGTTGCCAGTTCGAGGGCGACGTTCAAGGCTTCGCCCGGAGCTACCAGGCGGTTGACCAGGCCATGAGAGAAGGCTGTTTCCGCTCCCAGCATTTCGCCTGTGAGTATGCATTCCATGGCGACGTGATAGGGCAGCCTGCGAGGCAGACGCAGCAGCCCGCCAGCGGCGGCAACCAGGCCGCGCTTGACTTCGGGCAGGCCGAAACGTGATTCCCGGGAAGCAACGATCAGGTCGCAGGCCAGGGCCAGTTCAAAACCGCCGGCCAGTGCATAACCTTCGATGGCGGCAATCAGCGTTTTGGCGGGCGGCTTTTCGGCAATGCCGCAGAAGCCGCGACCGGGGATGGAAGGACGGCTGCCGTCGGTGGCGAATCGCTTGAGGTCCATGCCGGCGCAGAAGTGGCCGCCGGCGCCGGTAATGACGCCCACCCGCAGATCGTTATCCGATTCTAGCCGGTCTATGGCTTCGGACATGGCGGTGGCCAGTTCTATATTTGCGGCATTGCGGGCCTGGGGCCGATTAAGTGTCATGACCAGGACGTGATCTCTGGCTTCCACCAGCAGAGGCGATTCCATACGTGTTCCTTGATGCGTTGGTATTCTGTAATGCGCGCGCTGTTTAGCGGGGCGCCATGCGAAGCGCGCCATCCAGACGGATGGTTTCACCGTTCAGCATGGGATTTTCAAGAATATGCAGGGCCGTCATGGCGTATTCGTCGACGTGGCCCAGGCGTGGCGGGTTGGGGACAGATGCCGCCAGCGAAGACCGTACTTCTTCAGGTAGTTTTGCCAGAATAGGGGTGTCGAACAGGCCTGGGGCGATGGTGCATACCCGTATCATGCGGGAAGCGAGGTCACGCGCCGCAACCAGCGTCATGCCGACGATCCCGGCCTTGGCGGATGCGTAGGGAATCTGCCCGATCTGCCCTTCGTAGGCCGCGATGGACGCTGTCAGTACGCAGGCGCCACGCTCACCATCAATGGGCTCGTTGCGTGCCATGCGTGCAGCGGCCAGCCGCAATACGTTGAAGGTGCCGATCAGGTTGATACGGATGATGGATTCGTATTTTTCCAGCGAACCTGGCTGGCCTTCCCTGTCGACCAGGCGGACTGGCCCGCCAACGCCCGCACAATGCACCAGGGCGCGCATCGTGCCCAGGGAATCGGCCAGATCAAAGGCGGCATTCATCTGCTCTGTATTGGTGACGTCACCATAGGCAAAATGGATGGTGTTGCCGCTTTCCCGGGCCACCTGCTGCCCCAGGGATTCGTTCAGGTCTACGATGACAACAGAGATGCCGCGCGCGGCCAGTTGCCTGGCTGTGGCCAGGCCCAGGCCGGATGCGCCGCCGGTCACCAGGGCCGACATTTCTTGCAGCTTCATTACAGTATCCTCAAGTTTCCGATTGCTTGAACAGCGGAATGGCCGTCAGGCCCCCCGCGTCCCGATTTCGAAGTTAAATGCGCTCGATGATGGTGGCGTTTGCCATCCCGCCGGCTTCGCACATGGATTGCAGGCCGTAGCGCTGCTTGTTGTCTTCCAGAGCGTGCAGCATGGTCGTCATCAGCCGGGCGCCCGACGCGCCCAGCGGGTGCCCCAGAGCGACCGCGCCGCCTCGTGGATTCAGGCGGGCGGCATCGGCGTTCAGTTCTTTCTGCCAGGCCAGGGGCACCGAGGCGAAGGCTTCGTTGATTTCGTAGTGTTCGATCTGGTCGAGCGTGAGCCCGCTTTTTTCCAGAGCGCGGTGAGTGGCGGGGATGGGTGCGGTGAGCATGAGTACGGGGTCGTCGCCGCATACATGGAAGGCGGCAAAGCGGGCCCGGGGCTGCAGGCCCAGGCTATTGATGGCCTTTTCGCTCATGATCAGCAGGGCCGCCGCGCCATCCGTCATTTGCGACGAGTTGCCCGCCGTGACGTGCCAGCCGACCTCAGGGAAACGCTCTGCATATTCTGGTGTGTGGAATACGGCCTTCAAGCCGCCCAGGCGTTCGGCGGTGGTGCCTGGCCGTATGGTTTCGTCGGTGACGAATTGCGCCCCATTGACCGTGATGGGGTGGATTTCCCGTGCAAACGCCCCCGATTCGCTGGCAGCGTGGGCCAATTGATGCGACTGCGCCGAATAAGCATCCAGTGCGTGGCGGTCCAGCCCCCATTTTGCAGCGACCAGTTCAGCCGCGACGCCCTGGGAAATAAGCCCTGGGGCATAGCGTGCCTGCATGGCGGGTGAGTAAGGGTCCTGGCTCATGCGCGCCGAGCCCATGGGTACGCGGCTCATGGACTCGACCCCGCAGGCGATGACGATATCGTAGGCGCCGGCCATGATGCCCTGGGCGGCAAAGTGCACCGCCTGCTGGCTGGAGCCGCATTTTCTGTCGATGGTCGTGGCGGGCACACTTTCAGGGAAGCCGGCGGCCAGCCAGGCGACACGCCCGGGGGTGCCTGATTGTTCGCCCGCCTGGCTCACGCAACCCGTGATGACGTCATCCACCCGGGCAGGGTCCAGGCCATTGCGCTCAACCAGGCCTTTAAGCAGCTGCGACAGCAGGTCGGCGGGATGAAGCGAGGTGAAGGCACCCCCTTCTTTGATGCGGCCCATCGGGCTGCGTATTGCATCAACAATGAATGCCTGTCTCAAGTGAACCTCCGTGTACGGGCGAATTGCAAATATCTGGGACGATTGTCCCATAAAAATACTAATATTTCATAAAAAATAGACTTAACTCCGTTTTGCTTAGGGTATATACCTATTTTTTAGATTGTATTGAGCTTTTTTCGAGATTTAAGTATCATTAAAAGATAATCACAAGCCTTCGGCTGTATCTGACGGCTTTCCGTTATTCAGGAGACAGAGGTTGCATGATTTTCATTGCTGGGCTGATGCTCAGCCGCAGCGCGTAGCGGTTGTCATGGCAGAATCCGGCACACAGTTCACCGAAGGTGACTTGGCCGGGAAGTCCAGGGATTACGCGCAATGGATGGCCGCCCAG
>JBAYOJ010000338.1:0-3168 GCA_041678385.1 Burkholderiaceae bacterium
ATGCAGCAGGCCGCCCGCTGTTCCGACTACACGGCTTATATGTATCTGGGCGAACTCATGGAATACGGCGAAACCGACCAGATCTTCGTCAAGCCTGCCCGCAAAGAAACCGAAGACTACATCACGGGCAGATTTGGCTGATTCAAGCTTCCCGCAGGTCAGCCTTCACCGCAGGCGTCCCGCGTCCTGATATCATGATCGGTTAGCCGGGTGTATCCGCCCGGCTGCGCCTGTTTTCCGAGCCGGGGTGTGTGAGGCAGCCAAAGTCGCTCGCGACCCCGGGCCGGAGCCCGTAAATTTGATCAAGGAGTGCTGCCATTCTGGCGGCGGGAATCATTGGAGGAGCAGTAATGTCGTCTACCATCAACACTATGCTGGTCGAGAAAAGGGTCTTCAGCCCTGACGAGGCATTTTCCGCGAAGGCGCGGGTAGCCAGCATGGAGCAATACCGGGAACTGTGCGATGAAGCAGGGAAGGACCCTGAAGGCTTCTGGCGTCGCATGGCCGAATCCGGGCTGGTGTGGCGCAAACCCTTCACCAAGGTGCTCGACGAGTCGAATGCGCCTTTCTATACCTGGTTCGAAGATGGCGAACTGAACGTCTCCGAGAATTGTCTGGACGTGCATCTGCACAATGGCAACGCCGACAAGACCGCCCTGATCTTCGAGGCTGACGATGGCACTGTAGAGACAGTGACCTATCGTCAGCTGCATGCCCGGGTGTGTCGTATTGCCAATGGCATCCGCGCCCTGGGTTATGGCAAGGGCGACCGTGCCATTCTGTATTTGCCGATGTCCATTGAAGCCATTGCCATCATGCAGGCTTGCGCTCGTCTGGGGCTGACACACTCGGTAGTGTTTGGTGGCTTCTCGGCCCGCAGCCTGCACCAGCGCATTGTTGATGTGGGGGCGCGTCTGGTTTTCACCGCCGATGCTCAGTTGCGGGGCGGCCGTCAGATTCCACTGAAGGCCGCTGTAGACGAAGCGCTTGCTTACGAAGGGGCTGATGTCGTCGAAAAGGTGGTGGTATATCGTCGTTGCGGCGCCGATATCACTCAGGTCGACGGTCGCGACATGTGGCTGCATGACCTCGAAGAGGGCCAGGCCGAGCAATGCGAACCCGAACCGGTGGGCGCCGAGCATCCGTTGTTCGTGCTCTATACATCTGGTTCCACAGGCAAGCCCAAGGGGGTGCAGCATTCCTCGGCCGGGTATCTGCTGTGGTCCAAGGTCACCACGGAATGGGTGTTCGACACGCGTCCCGAAGACGTATTCTGGTGCACGGCCGATGTGGGCTGGGTGACGGGCCACTCCTATATCGTGTACGGGACACTCGCCGCCGGCCTGACCCAGGTCGTGTTCGAAGGGATACCCACTTATCCCAATTCCGGTCGTTTCTGGGAAATGATCCAGCGCCATAAGGTTTCGATCTTCTATACGGCTCCCACGGCCATTCGTTCACTTATCAAGGCGTCCGAACAGAATCCGGAGCATCATCCCCGCGAGTACGACCTTTCCAGCCTGCGCCTGCTGGGTTCGGTGGGTGAGCCCATCAACCCTGAAGCGTGGATGTGGTACTACGAGAACGTCGGGCAGTCCCGTTGCCCCATTGTAGATACATGGTGGCAGACTGAAACCGGGGCGCACATTATTGCGCCGCTGCCGGGCGCCACGCCCTTGAAGCCGGGTTCCTGCACATTGCCCCTGCCAGGCATCGAGGCGGCGGTGGTCGACGAAGCCGGCAACGAGCTCCCGCAAGGTGCGGGTGGCATGCTAGTGATCAAACGCCCCTGGCCAGCAATGATACGGGCCGTCTGGGGCGACGAAAAGCGCTACCGCACAAGCTATTTCCCTGAAGAACTGGGCGGCGTGTATTTGGCTGGTGACAATGCGCAGCGCGATGAAGATGGGTATTTCTGGATCCTCGGCCGGACTGACGACGTACTGAGCGTATCAGGTCACCGGCTGGGTGGGACCGAAATTGAATCGGCTCTGGTCGCCCATGAAATGGTCGCGGAAGCCGCCGTCGTGGGGCGCCCGGATGCCACGACCGGCGAAGCGGTGGTGGCCTTCGTCATGCTCAAGCAGTCGGCTCCCACCGGCGCAGAAGCTCAGCAGATTGCCGCCAACCTGCGCGACTGGGTGGCGCAGCAGGTCGGGCCGATTGCCAAGCCGCGCGATATCCGTTTTGGCAACAGCCTACCCAAGACGCGCTCCGGCAAGATCATGCGCCGTTTGCTGCGCCTGGTTGCCGAAGAGCGGGATATCGATCAGGATACGTCCACGCTTGAAAATCCCGACGTTCTCAAGCAGTTTTCCGACGTTTATTAAGGCTGTGCAGGCGGCCGCCTTCGGGTGGCCGCCTGCCTGCTGTTCTGTGACCTGGTGTCCTGAATCGGGGCTCATCGAATTTTCGATTCAGGACACTGATATGTATTGGCCTTGTCAACTGTTTTTTCTGTGGTTTTTCCCAGCATGAGGCCAATTTGTTATTGATACATCATGCTCGGACCACGTCGGCACGCGGGATCACGGCTGTGGGTTTGTCACGGCGTTTTGTGACTATAGCCAGGATGGTCCACGCGTATTTTTTCAGCGTAATGCGCTGATAGCAGAACCGGGATAGGCCATCAACTGCAGTGCATTGGCAAAACGCATCAAGTCCCCCACCTCGGCCTCCACCGTGGTGGCTGTCAGCAAGTTCACGCCGCGGCACAAAGCCACGCGCGCCTGGATGAAAGGCCAGACCCGCGAGGCTTGCGTAGTGTGCTCAATCTGCTGGGCAGGCGTCGCTTGAGCGGTATGTCAATACATGATGTCTAGCGCTTCTGAAAGACCGGCAATCTGCGTTCGGCCATGGCGGCGATGCCTTCCTGGAAGTCTGCTGTGCGGAAATGCGCGCGCTGCAGTTCCAGTTCGCGCTGGTTTACCCGCTTCGCCTCATCGGCCAGGCCCTGACGCAGGGTTTCGCGCGTTGCTTCGACGGCAATGGGGGCCGAGGCCGCGATTTCTTCCGCCAGTGCTTGCGCATGCTGGTGGATGTCCACTGTGTCGACCAAACTATCAGCCAGGCCGATGCGCAAGGCTTCGGCCCCGTCTATCCTGCGGCCTGTGTAGAACAGCAGTGCCGCCTGCTGTATGCCGATCAGGCGCGGCAATGTCATGCTCA
>JBAYOJ010000339.1:0-3168 GCA_041678385.1 Burkholderiaceae bacterium
AAACGCCAAAGTCTTCCGGGTGGATTTCGTATTCGGTGATGACACCGTCCTTCAGTTCACCCACCAGAGTGGCGGCACCCAGCGAGCCTTCATCCATGCCGTCCTTGCCGTGCACGATCAGCACGTGGCGTGCGCCCAGGCGCTCCAGCACACGAACCTGTATGCCGACCAGGTCGGGGTGGAAGACGCCCATCAGTTGATTGGCGGCTTTGGCCGGGTTGGTCAGCGGGCCCAGAATGTTGAAAATGGTGCGCACGCCAAGTTCCTTGCGTACGGCGGCCACGTTCTTCATCGCGCCATGGTGGGCGGGGGCGAACATAAAGCCAATGCCGGTTTCTTCAATGCTGTCGGCCACTTGTTCCGGCGACATCATGATGTTGATGCCCAAGGCTTCGAGCACGTCGGCACTGCCGGATGACGAAGAGGCGCTGCGATTGCCGTGCTTGGCAATCTTCACCCCGGCGGCGGCGGCGACAAACATGGCGGCGGTGGAAATATTGAAGGTGCTGGAACCGTCGCCGCCTGTGCCGCACATGTCCAGCAGGTCGTCGGGGTTGGCAACGGGTACAGGCAGGGCGAATTCCCGCATCACCTGTGCCGCCGCCGTGATCTCGCCAACAGTTTCCTTTTTGACACGCAGCCCCATGAGCAGGGCGGCGGCGGTGGGCGCCGGTACTTCGCCGCGCATCAGCAGCCGCATCAGGTGCAGCATTTCATCGTGGAAGATTTCACGGTGTTCAATGCACCGAGTCAGTGCTTCGGAAGTGGAAATGGTCATGTTTTGTTCTTCAAGCTTGAATGTTCAGGAAATTCTGCAGCAGGGCGTGGCCGTGTTCACTGAGTATGGATTCGGGGTGGAATTGCACCCCGTAGACAGGCAATGAGGTGTGGCGCAAGCCCATGATCTCGCCATCGGCGGTCTCGGCCGTGACTTCCAGGCAATCGGGCAAGGTGTCGCGTGCGACGGCCAGCGAATGATAGCGTGTCACTGTGAAGGGTGAGGGCAGACCGGCGAATACATCTGTACCGCTATGGGTGATGTCGGAAACCTTGCCGTGCATGAGTTCGCGTGCGCGCACCACGTCGCCGCCAAAGGCCTCGCCAATCGCCTGATGGCCCAGGCATACGCCCAGTATCGGCAGTTTGCCGGCAAAGTGGCGGATGACTTCAATCGAGATACCAGCTTGCGCAGGCGTGCATGGACCGGGCGAGATACAAATGCGGTCGGGCCGCAGGCTTTCGATTTCCGCAATGGTGATCTGGTCGTTGCGATGGGTATGGACATCCTGGCCGAGTTCCCCGAAATACTGCACGAGGTTGTAGGTGAAGGAGTCGTAGTTATCCAGCATGAAGAGTTTCATTGAGCGGACTCCTGCGTTTGGGACGATTCAACGACGGCGCTTTGTGGCGCCAGCTTCGCGCGCACCAGCATGCCTGCGCAGCCAGACGCAAAGCGGATGTGTGAAATGTAGGGAATTCTGGGTAGGGACATCGGGGTCTCCGTTGATTGGGAGCCGCCGTGCCGGAGGGATACTTGACCTGACCTTGCCTGCCGGTACGGCGGCAAGGTGCGGTTTGACACCGCAGCAGCATGCCGCTTCCTATGGGAAGCGCCACCACTGAGTTGCGATAAAGGCAGATGCTGAGGTCATGAGATTGCGGGTTGTTTGGGTTGGCGTACAGGCCGTGGGAATGACGGCTTGGTCGGCGCCAACCTTTTTATTCTACACCGTCTGGTGGGTGTTGAGGTGGGTCAGGGCAAATCCAGCGTTTTTCAGTCGACAATTTTGCTCAGAAAATCGGCCGGTCGAAGTATTTCAATCTCATGGAATGGATGCAGTTCGAGTAAGTCTTGGTCGCCAGTCACGATGACTTGAGCACCGCCACCTAATGCCACATCAAGGAACTTGTCATCTTTGGGGTCTCGGCAGACGGCTACCCGCTTGTTGATGGGGACTATTCGAACGACGCCACCCAGCAAGAGCAGGAATTTTTGTCTGTCCTCGCGAGTCACATATTTGTCGAACTTGCGCCTGGAAAGCACGTCGCTCAATTCAGCCAGCGTTTCCTCAGACATGAGCGGCAGACCCCAGGCCAGCCCATGATCCACGGCCCGGGCCGCCGCGCCGTCCGGCAGAAGCAGCCGACTGACCCAGAGATTGGTGTCAATGACCAGCTTGCGGTCAGTCCTCACGAGTCAATAAATCCTGCAGCACACCCTCCGTCATCCCGGCTTTCTTTGCTTTAGCACCTACGCGGTCGGCGAAGCGCTGAAATTCGGCCACATTCAGGTGCACAAGGCGCGCGTATTCGTCCATCGACATTACCACCGCAACATCCCGCTTCTGGCGCTGGATGATCACGGGTTCGCGCCGGGCAGCTTCGATCACTTCTGCCAGACCCTGCCGTGCTTCGCTCGCTGTTACCGTACGCATAGGGTTCCTTTGTCAATTTTGTACAAATTGTACTGTTTCTGCGTGTGCCATACAAGCTGGGCAGGTTATATGGTTGTTGGTGTCATTGGTGGCGTCCCGTAGCCCGAATCCGCCAACTGCCCTAGAATCTGCAGTCTTGCATGGTGTGGTGGTTTCATGGGCAAAAAGAAGCATAAGGACTCTCCCCCGGGCGGACAGGGCGCCGCTGCGGGGGCATCTGGCATGTCCAGCCGTTTTCTGTTGATGCTGATTGCGGTGGCGGCGGTCAGCCCGCTGGGCATCAACCTGTATCTGCCATCCATGCCAGGCATGACGGTGGCGCTGGGCGTGGACTATGCAGCCGTGCAGTTCACGCTTTCGGTCTATCTGGCGGCGGTGGCGCTAGGGCAACTGGTCATCGGGCCGATTTCCGACCGCTATGGGCGCCGGCCGGTGTTGCTGGGTGGGCTGATCATGTTCGTGCTGGGGTCGGTGGTGTGCATGCTCGCGCCCAGCATTGGTGTACTGAATGTCGGCCGGGTGATACAGGCCTTGGGCGGTTGTGCGGGGATCGCACTGAGCCGGGCGATAGTCCGCGATTTGTATGATCGTACCCAGGCGGCCAGCATGATCGGCTATGTGACCATGGGGATGGCAGTTGCGCCCATGGTAGCGCCGACCATAGGCGGCTTGCTGGAAGCCTTGCACGGCTGGCGGGCGGCTTTCGGCTTTCTGGCCCTCTTTGGCTTTGGCA
>JBAYOJ010000340.1:0-3157 GCA_041678385.1 Burkholderiaceae bacterium
CGGGCCTGTCAGAGATTTCGTGTTTAAGGCATAACATGCACTCAAGGAGTGATTATGCCTCGCAAGACGAAGACCCCACCGCCGGTATTGCCGGAGATTCCAGCCGAACTGCTTGAACAGTTCGGCAACGGCCCGATGACGGCTGAAGCCATCAATGCGGCGACGCTGGCCCTGAAGAAGGCCTTGATTGAGCGGGCGCTGGCTGGTGAGCTCAATCACCACCTAGGTTATTCGCCCGGCGCAGCCAAGCCCGCAGCGGTAACCAACCAGCGCAATGGCAAGGGTGCCAAGACGGTACTGACCGAGGACGGCCCGATCCGCATCGAGATTCCCCGGGACCGGGAGGGTAGTTTCGAGCCCATCCTGATTCCCAAGCACGAGCGGCGTTTCACGGGTTTTGACGATAAGATCATTGCCATGTACGCTCGTGGCATGACGGTGCGAGAGATCCAGGGTTTCCTGCTGGAGCAGTACGGCACCGAGGTATCTCCAGAGTTCATCAGCTCGGTCACCGATGAGGTCATGGCCGAGGTTACCGCCTGGCAGGCCAGGCCGCTGGAGATCATGTACCCGGTCGTGTTCTTCGACGCCCTGCGGGTCAAGATCCGCGAGGATGCGGTCGTTCGCAACAAGGCGGTCTACCTGGCCCTGGGTGTCATGCCCGACGGAACACGTGACATCCTGGGGCTGTGGATTGAGAACACAGAAGGTGCCAAGTTCTGGATGCGGGTCTTCAACGATCTGAAGACCCGTGGTGTTCACGACATTCTGATCGCCGTCACCGATGGCCTCAAGGGCATGCCCGAGGCGCTGGCAACCGTGTTTCCGGCCACGACACTGCAAACCTGCATCGTCCACCTGATCCGCAACAGCCTGGAGTACGCCGGTTGGAAGGATCGTAAACCCCTAGCCGCAGCCATCCGTCCGATCTATACCGCACCCAGCGCAGAGGCGGCCTTGGCCGAACTAGAAGCGTTTGCCCAAGGCCCTTGGGGGCAGAAGTTCCCAACGGTTGCCGCCGCATGGCGTCACGCCTGGGACCGCGTGATTCCTTTCTTTGCCTTCCCGCCAGCAGTACGCAAGGTCATCTACACGACCAATGCCATTGAGAACGTCAACGCTCAACTGCGCAAGATCATCAAAACGCGTGGCCACTTCCCGAGCGACGAGGCCGCAACCAAGTTGATCTGGCTGGCGCTACGCAACATCACTGCCAAATGGAGCCGCACCGGCCATGATTGGAAGACTGCAATGAATCAATTCGCTATGCTTTATGAAGAAAGATTCATCCGGCCCTCCGCCTGATGTTCAACTCGCCTTGAACACGGAATTACTGACACTCCCTGCTCGGCTGGCACCTGTCGCGCAGCGGCAAAGCTACGACCGCTGGCAGCGCTCTGGAACACGCTTTGATCGCCCGCTTCGGCACCTTAGGCCGTGTCACCGAGCCGTTCCTGATTCGGTCGGACAATGGGCTCGTTTTTACCAGCCGCAGCTATACGGCGCTGGTTCGCAGCTACGGCCTGCGCCAAGAGTTCATCACGCCGCATTGTCCACAGCAAAACGGCATGGTGGAGCGGGTCATCCGAACGCTAAAAGAGCAATGTGCCCACCGGCACCGGTTTGAAACCTTGCAGCATGCCAGCCGCGTGATCGGCGACTGGATACGCTTTTACAACCACCGGCGCCCGCACCAGGCGCTGAATATGAAAACCCCGGCTGAAGCATTCGCATTAGCCGCATGAGCTGAGCAGAAACTGCTGGGTCATTACACACCTGCGCAACGCTGATTTTCTGCACGTGGACGCCTTCCCGAGCGCTGAATTCAAAGGCGACGACTTCAGCTTCGAAGGCGATCAGCTCAAATCGGTTGCCGGAACGCTGACATTGCTGGGCAAGGCCCAGCCCGTCACGCTGAATGCGCTGCGCTTCAACTGTTACGACAGCCCTCGCGCCAAAGCCGAGGTCTGCGGCGGCGACTTCGAAGCCACACTGACTCGCAGCGGCTTTGGAATGAACTACGGGCTGCCGGGCATTCCCGATGACATCCGTATCCTGATCCAGATCGAGGCGATAAAGCGCTGATGCGGCTTCCGCACACTGCCGGCTCCGCCTTTATCGGGCGGAGCCGGCCGACCTTAATGGATCAGTTCAATCGCTGGCAAGAAAACTCCGATTTCATCCAAAATTCGGGATAGAACAGGCATTCAGACCTTCGTTACCAGTTTTAGCGCCTGACAACTCCACAGCTCCGTCCCGCGCAGCTGAATGCGGTCGCCGCGTTCCATGCGATTAAGAATCGCTTGCAGGGTATTTCCGAATCACTATCAGCTGGCGGGACGGCTCACCGACTCCCTCTTGCGCTTGCGCGCGTGACAGTGCCCCGAGCTGCCCACTGCTGTGTGGCCAGGTCTTTCTCAGACCCTACGCGGCCTCCGATTAATACAATAGATTGTCATATTGATATAGGAGAAATTAAATAGATTAGCCAATTCAAACCTAGAGTTTTTCTTATTGTTATACGGGAAATCACTAATTATCAACTTCTTGACAACGATTCGAGACGACTTAAAATAAGTAAATACATTAACATAAATTGAACCAATCAACGATTTATGGCGAGCATGCCAACCTTTCATGCCCTGAGCGACTGAGATGGGCAAGCTGGCCACTGCGACATCACGCGACGATGTCGATATGCGGTAGTCACCATCGAAGCCAACCTGGAGCCGATCAAAGCACTCGTCAACAACACCAGCTGGAATTTATTCAACGTCGTCTTCCCGGCTGAGGCCAACACTGTCCTGTTAGCGCATGTCGCGGAAGGGAAACAAGCTCAAAAAGCGCTTGGAATCCTTCATCAATGCTATGCCGCTAGGCCGCCCCGATCGCCAAACGTTTCAACATGGACACAGAGCATCGAGCAGACATGTGCAGGTATGCACTCAAGCTCTATTACAACCACCAGTCGCGAGCGCGCCGCCGCGTTCAAAGAGAAATACAAGCCCGAGTTCCACCAATACGCCAAGCAGAAAGTACGCCAAGTCATCACTGGAAATGGGACCCGCCCTACACCATCGAAAAGGAAGTTCCGACCTTTCTAAGCCATGCCGGCGACACCTAAAACATAGGAGACAACGCAGATGAAAACTTGGAA
>JBAYOJ010000341.1:0-3155 GCA_041678385.1 Burkholderiaceae bacterium
CTATCATGCTGACCAGCGCATCGGCCCGACCCGCGAGTTCCTGCAGGCTTGCAAGGTATGCCGTGCTGTCACCGCCGGCCAGTGCGTGCATCGCACCAGGCCGTGCAGTCTGGTGCCAATACCGTGCCACATCGACCAGCTGCCAACGTATGTCCCGGTTATCAGGCAACAACAGGGGGCGCTGTGCATTGCCCTTGGCCAGCCGGGCCAGGGTTTCGTCCATGGCATGCAGTTGTTTGAGCACCCTGTTTTCACGATCGCCGTGCGGCACCAGCAGCTCGACCGCGATACGATGAGCACGCATCCGCAGACTACCGGTATCGTTGATGGCGGCGCCAGCCCCTTCCAGGCGCCAGGACAGCCATAGCGTGGTACCTATCATGCCAAGTACCACCACCAGGGCCACCAGAGAACTGGCCACAATGCGTGTGGACAAACGATGCCGCAGTTCGGGCAGTTTGTCTGGAATGGAGGTCGTGTTCGGATCCATGGCGATTCCGCCCGGCCCATGGGGGCCATATTCACAATACTGCTTCATTGTCCATCGACCCGTTTCTGAATGCCTTGATCCCAGCCGCTATTTCCGGTGATTCAAGGCTGTGTGCCCGCTTGTTCAGCTGATAATCCGAAACGTCATCCCCCGGTCTGTGACATGAGACGAACAATGCGTCGGGGCGCGGTGTGGAATTCATGCCGCTCTGGCTTGTCAGCAATGCCTGCCAGAATGTGGCGGATCAGCGTGCCGTCATCAGCACCTTGTCGCATCAGGGCTCCCAGCGGCACATTATTCTCATGACCCAGGCACAGATAAAGTGTGCCGTCTACAGCAAGACGCACCCGGTTGCAGCTGGCACAGAAATGACGGGACATCGGGGTGATCACGCCCAACGCAGGCAGGCCGCCCGCCGACCAGTAGCGGGCCGGGCCGCTATCGCCAGCATCCACTACGGGCACCAGGCCAAAACGTTCAGCGAACTGGCCCCCCAGTTTCGTAAGATTCGCGGGCGCGAAGTGCTGACCGGTGGCGCCCATTGGCATGGTCTCTATCAGGCGAAGTACAAACCCACTGGCCAATGTGTAGCTCAATAATCGAGCCAGCTCCGCCTCAGGGGTGCCTGCGTGCACCACGCAATTAAGCTTGATGGGCGTAAACCCCAGGCGTCGGGCTTCTTTCAGCCCGGCCAGCACGTCGTGCAGACAATCTCGGCCGGTGATCTGATGAAACCTTCTTGCATCAAGGGAATCCAGGCTGACATTGAGCCGCTGCACACCGGCCGCCTTCAGCGCGGCAGCGTGGCGCTGAAGGGTCGTGCCATTGGTGGAAACCGAGAGATCGGTAATCGCAGGCAGAGACATAATGCGCTGCGCCAGTCCAGCCAGCCCGCGGCGCATCAGTGGCTCACCACCCGTCAGGCGAACTTTGCTGACCCCCAAGCTCGCGAACAAGCCGATCAAGCGCGCCATTTCAGCATGGGACAACCAGTTGGAAGGCTCTTCAAACCCCTTGAAATCCCGGGGCATGCAGTAATGGCAGCGCAGATCGCAGCGGTCGGTGACTGACACGCGAAGATAAGTCACGCGGCGCCCGAAGCTATCGACCAACCCCGGGCCTGTAGCCGTATTGGACATTCAACTCCCCTGAGAACGCAAAACGCCTGCGGATCAGCGCGGACGCACCAGTTGCCAGGCCCGACCAAGATAAGTCACCGAAGCGAATCCGCTCCAGACATGCACCAGGCGGGTGAAGGGGAAAATCACGAACAGGGTCATCCCCATGAACAGATGGGCCTTGAACAGCCGCGGCGCTTCGGCCACGAATTGCGCCGCCCCCGACCGGAAAGTCACGATATGCTGCGCCCACAGCATGAGTTCACCCATCAGCGCGCCATCGGTATGCCCAGCGGAAATCCATATCGTGGACAGGCCCAACAACAGCGTGATCAGCAGCCACACCAGCAATAGCATGTCACCCTTGCGGGTGGTGGCAGCAATGCGCGGATCGGACAAGCGGCGATGCAGCAGGATCAACAGGCCAGCCAGGCACAATGCGCCCATAATGCCGCCAGCGGTCATGGCCACGATCTGCTTTGCGCCCTGTGAAACACCCAGCGCATGCCATACCACCGAGGGTGTCAGCAGGCCGGCGAGGTGGCCAAAGAAAAGGCCGAGAATACCGACATGGAACAATACATTCCCCAATCGCAGCTGGCGACTGCGCAACAGCTGGGAACTGTCCGACTTCCAGGTGTATTGCTCGCGCTCAAAGCGCAGCAGGCTGCCTGCCAGGAAGATCGTCAAGGCAATGTAGGGATAGATGCCGAATATGAATTGATTGAAGCCCTTCATGATGATTACTCCAGTTCAACGGGGGACAACGCCCGGACGGGGGCGCAACGGCGGGATATGGCCCCTACGGGGGCGCAACAGCGGCTCAACCCCATCCGGCCCGGGACCAAAGATCTCCAGCGCTTCATCCATGTCGCGTACAGGTGGCGGCTCGTGCTCGCGTGGCGTGACCGTAGCCAGATCACGCAACACGACGAATACCGCCGCATAAGGGCTGCCCCCACGGGCCAGCCGTGAGCCAACGGCGGCAAGTACATGAATGGCGTCATCCAGCAGCGTCTGGGCTTCCGCCTTGGGCAGCAGACTCAGAAACTCAAGGAAAAGCGGGACATGATCGGGCAGCTCGGGAACCGCCGGTTCAAAACCCCGCCGCCGGTAGGTATCCAGCAGATCCACCATGGCCTGGCCCCGGTCACGGCTTTCGCCGTGCACATGTTCAAAAAGATGCAGCGAATGCGACGGGTTGCGGTCGAAGGTGGCGACGTAGTTCTCCTGCAGCTCGATCAGCGTGTGGGCTTTCAGAAACTCCAGCAGCGGTTCGAGCTGCTCCCGCCCCAAGGGGAAGGCCCCCAGCGCTTCCCGGATCTCGGGCAGGGCCTCCAACAGCTCATCCTGCGGATAGCTCAGCAGTGCCGAAAGAATGCGGTGGATCATCATTCCGTGGTCTCCGTGTCCCGGGGCCGCACGGTAGGGCCGCTGCGGCGCGATAAGGGCATTTCCTGGAAAATGGCACTGCCTTGCGGCTTACGCCCGAACAGGGTGCCTTCCGATACACCGCCCGAACAGCCGTTGCCGAAGGTAAAGCCACA
>JBAYOJ010000342.1:0-3152 GCA_041678385.1 Burkholderiaceae bacterium
ACCGCGCTCCACCACGAGATGCGCGTTCCACCTTGCATCGCATCATGGCCGCCGTTTCCCGGCCGATGAAGCTGGACACGCATCGCTTCTTTCTAGCCGGCAGCATCGGGGTGGCGGTTCATCCTCAGGATGGTGCCGACCACGAAACACTGAACAAGCATGCTGACATGGCCATGTACCATGCCAAAGCTCAGGGTCGGAACAACTTCCAGTTCTTCACCCCTGCCCTGCAGACTCAGGCAACGGAACGAGTCCGTCTCGAAGGCGACCTGCGCGCGGCCCTGGCCAACCAGGAGTTCGAACTGCATTATCAGCCCCAGGTAAGCCTGCGCGATGGCCAGCTGATAGGGGTAGAAGCGCTGGTTCGCTGGCGCCATCCCGAACACGGCCTGATACCGCCGGGGCAATTCATTCCCCTGGCCGAAGAAACGGGCCTGATCGTGCCGCTGGGTGAATGGATACTGCGCACGGCCTGCCGGCAGGCCAGCCTGTGGCGGGACCAAGGCATGCCACCATTGCGCATGGCCATCAATCTGTCCGCCCGCCAGTTCAATGATGAACAGCTTTCGATGCTGGTCGACTGCATATTGCGCGACAATCTGCTTCCGCCCGACTGTCTGGAACTGGAAATCACGGAAACCATGCTGATGACCGATGTCGAGGTTGCCCACAAGATTCTGGGCAAGCTCAAATCCAGGGGTGTGCTGCTGTCGCTGGATGATTTCGGCACGGGATATTCCAGCCTGGCACAACTCAAACGTTTTCCCCTGGACATCCTCAAGATTGACCGCTCCTTCATCGCCGATATCACCACTGATCAGGACGATGCCGCCATTGCGCGCACTATTATCAAGCTGGCCCACAACCTGGAAATGCAGGTCATCGCAGAAGGCGTGGAAACGGAAGCGCAGCGGGCCTTCTTGCGTCTGCACGACTGCGACGCCATCCAGGGTTATCTGATCAGCCGGCCGCTGCCAACAGCAGAACTTGAGGAATGGATGGAAAAAACGCCGGCATTGGTCGGTGAGGAATTCGGATTTTCAGCCCGGGAGCGCAGTCACGCTCTGTAGCCGGAGGCAGTCTTCGGACACAGCCGGCATTATAAAAAGGGATACACTGAAGGGTCAGCAAAGGGCGGCGCAGATGGCCGCCCATTTTTATAAGGACCCGACCACCCATGACCACCATAGACCTTGACAAGGACACCTTCCAGGAAGCCATTGATGGCGACAAGCCGTTGATCGTGGATTTCTGGGCCCCCTGGTGTGGACCATGCCAGTCCTTCGCCCCCATATTCGAAGCCGAAGCCGCCGAACATCCTGATGTGACATTTGCCAAAATCAACACCGAAGATCAGCCGGAAATCGCTGAAGCCCTGGGCATCCGCTCTATCCCGACACTGATGGTGTTTCGTGAACGCGTGCTGCTTTTCCGTCAGGCCGGCTCTTTGGCACGCGCCCAGCTTACCGAACTCGTTACCCAGCTCAAGTCTCTGGACATGCAGAAGGTCCATGCTGAGATGGCGGCTGCAGAGAACAACGCGCCCGACCGCGAGTAATGTCCACCACCAGCGCCGCCACCTCGGCGGCGCGCACTGTCGGAACGGCCAGCAGCCATTGTGCGCCCTGGCCGTCAAAGCTTTCCTCAACCACCCTCACCCCATGAGCCGCAAAGCGCGCCTGCAATAAAGCCACGTCAGAAAACGGGCATGCACACTCAAGCAGGGACTCTTCGATGATCTCGATACGGTCGGCCTGCCGCAGGCATTGGGCGGCAACCCCGCCGTAAGCCCGCACCAGGCCGCCCGAGCCCAGCTTGATGCCGCCAAACCAGCGTATCACCAGGACAGCGACCTGATCGCACTCCTGGCCATCCAGCGCCTGCAGAATCGGACGTCCCGCCGTCCCGCCGGGCTCACCATCGTCATTGAAGCGGTATTCCTGCCCAATGCGGTAAGCCCAGCAATTATGAGTGGCGTCGGGGACTTGGTGTTCTGCGAAAAACGCCAGGGCCTCAGCCGCCGTGCCCACTGGAGCCGCCAGGGCGAGAAAGCGGCTCTTCTTGATGGTTTCTTCGTATCGGGCGATTCCGTTCAGTGTGTATGCCATCGATAGGAAAGCGGCTCAGCCTTCGATGCCGCGCGAACCCAGATAGTCTTCGTAGCCGCCCAGATAATCGATGATCTCGCCACTGGGCAGGATTTCGATCACGCGGGTGGCCAGGCCCGAGACAAACTCACGGTCGTGCGACACAAAGAACAATGTGCCCTTGTAGAGATCGAGCGCATACTGCAAAGACTCGATGGATTCCATATCCAGGTGGTTGGTCGGTTCGTCAAGCAGCATGACGTTGTGCCGCCCGAGCATCAGACGACCAAAGCTCATGCGGTTTTTTTCGCCCCCGGACAACACCGAGACTCGCTTGCCGATATCATCGCCAGAAAACAGCAATCGCCCCAACACCGAACGCAAGGCCTGGTCATCATCGCCAGGCTGGCGGTAATCGCCCAGCCAGTCAAATAGATTGAGATCGGACTCGAACTGATCGGAAACGTCTTGGGCCATGTAGCCGATATCAGCGCTGTCCGACCATTTGATGCTCCCGGCGTCGGATTGCAGATCGCCGGCCAGCATACGCAGCAGCGTGGTCTTGCCGACCCCGTTGGCGCCAATGATGGCGACCTTCTGCCCGGCTTCGACCGTCATGGAAAAATCATTGATCACGCTGCGGTCGTCGTAAGCCTTGCTCAGGCGTTCGACCGTCACAGCCAGGCGGTGCAGCACCTTGTTCTGCTCGAAGCGGATATAAGGGTGGACGCGCGAAGACGGCTTTACTTCGACGGTGGACGCCTTGATGCGATCAATCTGCTTGAGGCGGGATGTGGCCTGCCGTGACTTGGATTTGTTGGCGGCAAAGCGACGCACGAAATCCTGCAGCTCGGCCACACGTTCCTTGGCCCGCGAATTGGCGGCGGATACCCGTTCTCGGGCCTCGGCGGCGGCCAGCATGTAGTCATCGTAATTACCGGGATAGACCCGCAGTTCGCGATAGTCAAGATCGGCCATATGCGTACACACCTGGTTCAGGAAGTGACGGTCGTGGCTGATGATGATCATCGTGCTCTGGTAGCCGTTGAGCACGCCTTCCAGCCA
>JBAYOJ010000343.1:0-3145 GCA_041678385.1 Burkholderiaceae bacterium
ACCCACGTTGATGCCTTCATACAGCGCAACGTCAATACCGTTCTTGCCCAGCGTATCGCGTACCTGACTGGCGATACCGCTGCCGTAGGTCTGCTTATCGTGCAGAATGGCGACGTTCTTGGGCTTGAGTTCGTTGGTGATGTAACCGGCGGCAAATGGCCCTTGCTGATCATCGCGACCGATAGTACGGAAGAAGTAATGAGGCTTGATGGTATCGGTGACCAGGGGCGAAGTGGCCCCTGGTGTGATGGCCACAATTCCTTCATTCTCGTAGACGTTCACAGCCGGGACTGTCGTCCCCGAGCAAGCATGCGCCACGGCGAATTTTGCCCCCGCGTTGACGACACGGTTGGCAGCCGGCACTGCTTGCTTGGGTTCGCAGCCGTCGTCGATCAGCAAGGGTTCGAGTTTCTTGCCTTTGACCCCGCCCGCCGCGTTAATGGCTTCGATGGCAGTAAGCGCGCCTGCCTGGATCTGGTCACCGTACTGGGTGGCCGGGCCTGTCATGGGCTGGGGAATACCGATCTTGATGGTTTCGGCATAAACGCTCCCGGCGAATGCCAGGGCGCCGATGGCCAGGGCAACGGGTTTAAGACGATTAAATGACTTCATGCCTGCGGATCTCCAATTGAGTCGCCAGAGAGTGATCGTGATATTGCCCCGCTTGACCTCGCCGTAAATGGCGAGGCTTGGGCGTTGGCGCCTGGTCACGTTCTGACCGGAATTGTTACTGCCACCGATATCGTCGGTCGCGGCCCGCATATTCTCCGGGTTGCGTCGGGGCACTGTCACTACGGGTATGCCCTAGGGAAGCGCCTGGGAATTCCACGATCTTGTTCAGACATGACGCCGTGCATTACTCAAGGCTATGAAAACTCGCGGGAAAGTTCTGTCGCACGTTCGGCGGCCGCCAGCATCGCCGCACGGACGGTGCCGCTGAAATCGCGATCCCCGAACACCTGCAGGGCTGCTGCGGTGGTGCCCCCTTTGGAGGTCACGCGTTCGCGGAGTGTGGCGAGATCGTCTGCTGACAGCCCGGCCAATTGCGTGGCACCGGTGACCGTTGCCAATGCAAGCCTGCGCGCCTGAGCCGCCTCCATGCCCTGCTCGACCGCTGCGGCTATCATGGCTTCCAGAAACAGGAATACATAGGCTGGCCCGCTGCCCGACAGGGAAGTGACTACATCGATATCGTGGTCGCTGTCGACCCAGACGACTTCGCCCACTGCCTTGAAAAGCTGTTCGACCTGCGCTTTCTCGGCATCGCTCACGCCACTGCCCGCCATCAGGCCGGTGGCGCCTGCTGCTATCAGTGCAGGTGTATTCGGCATGCTGCGCACCAGACGCGTCCAGGCCTGACCCGGCGAGCCCAGCCACTGCGATAGTGTTTCAGCGGAAATGCCGGCCGCAATGCTGACGACCAGGGTATCGGGCTGCAGATAGGGGCGCAGCGATGCAACCGCTTCCTTCATGAACTGGGGTTTGACCGCGAGCACCCAGACGCGGCGGCTGGCCAGGCGTTCGTCTGGCGCGGTCGCAGTGGTGCAGCCCTGTTCGGCCCAGGATTTCAGCGCCGCTGGCTCAATATCAATGACATGGACGTCGTGAGCGCCACATCGCTTGCCGATGAGCCCGGCGCCCAGAGCGGTGGCCATGTTGCCACCCCCGATAAATGCAATAGTGAGTTCGTGATTCATGGGCGTGATTGTAGGTTCCAGTGAGAGAGCATCCGTGATTGTATTGCCAGTGACTCCTGCCTTGTCCTATGCTGGCTGCGGCGCTTTTCTGTACGCCTTGCAAGGCGACGGTCGCTGCGGTGCTTCATGCCCTTGTCATACATAGTTCATAGACTGCCCACGCAGCCGAGGCCTGGCCCGCGATTTGCCGCCCAGCCTCCGGGCCTCGATGTTTTTCACAGGAGAACAAAATGAAACTCAAGTTGTTGGCGCTGTCTCTGGCAGGTGTGCTCGCCGTGCCCGGAATCGGGCAGGCCGCCACAGAAATCACTTTCTGGCATTCCATGGAAGGCGCGCTGGGCGAGCGTGTCGACGAGCTGGTGGAGGGATTCAATCAGAGCCAGGGTGATTACGTGGTGAACGCGGTCTACAAAGGCACTTACGGTGAATCGATGAACGCCGGTATTGCCGCATTTCGCGCCGGGAACGCGCCCGATATCCTGCAAGTGTTCGAGGTCGGGACCGCGACCATGATGCATGCCAAGGGAGCGATCAAGCCGATCCAGGAAATGTCGGAAGAAGCCGGCGACCCGATTGACCCCACACAATTTCTGGGCGCAGTGGCCAGCTATTACTCATCGTCGGAAGGCAAGCTGATTTCCATGCCTTTCAATAGCTCCACGCCTGTCCTGTACTACAACAAGGACGCCTTCAAGAAAGCCGGGCTGGACGCCGAAAACCCGCCCAAGACCTGGAAGGAAGTGGCCGAGGCCGGCAAGAAGCTGCGCGAAGCCGGGATGGAGTGCGGCTACACCACGGGCTGGCCTTCCTGGATCCAGATGGAAACTTTCGCAGCATGGCACAACGTGCCTTATGCCACACAAGACAACGGCTTCAAGGGGCTGGACGCCCGTTTGGCACTGGATAATGATGCATTCGTGAAGCACTTCGACTTCCTGGCCCAGATGTCCAAAGACGGTACCTTCACCTATGGGGGCCGGGGCGACGCATCAAACGCTCTGTTCACTTCCGGGCGTTGCGGCATGTTCACCGGTTCAAGCGGTTCCCGTGCCAACATCATCCGCACCGGCGACTTCGAGTTTGGCACATCCAGCCTGCCCTACCACGATGACATACAGGGCGCGCCGCAGAACACCATCATTGGCGGTGCCTCGCTCTGGGTTTTTGCCAAGAAATCGCCTGAAACCTACAAGGGCATCACCCATTTCTTCCACTATATTTCCAGCCCCGAGCAGGCCGCCGAATGGCATCAGAATACTGGCTATGTGCCGGTCACCAAAGCCGGCCACAAGGTCACGAAACAATCGGGTTTCTACGAGCAGAATCCCGGAACAGAGGTCGCGGTACTTCAGCTCGATGCCAGCACCACCGAAAATTCCCGTGGCATCCGTCTGGGCTTTCTTCCCCAGATCCGCGAGATCGAGGATGGCGAGGCCGAACGCATCTTC
>JBAYOJ010000344.1:0-3143 GCA_041678385.1 Burkholderiaceae bacterium
CAGCCCCAGGGAGCGGCAGGCGATTTCGTCTTCGCGCAGCGCTTCCCAGGCGCGGCCGATTGGCATGCGGATGACGCGGTTGGAGACGAACAGCGTGATCAGCGCCAGCGCCAGCGCCATGAGATACAAGTAGATGATCACGTCCATGTTGTCGAACTGCCAACCCATGAAGTCATGGAAAGTGGTTTCGCCTTCTGGCGCGCGCCGGGCCATCGGCATGCCGAACACGGTGGGCTTCGGTATGCCCGAAATGCCATCGGGCCCACCTGTGAACTGGTACAGGTTGATCAGAAGCAGGCGGATGATCTCGCCGAAACCCAGGGTGACGATGGCGAGATAGTCGCCGCGCAGCCGCAGCACCGGAAACCCCAGCAGGAAACCGAACAGGCCCGACATGGCGCCAGCCAGTGGCAATGCCTCCCAGAAACCCCAGCCGGCCCAGTGATACAGCAGTGCATAGGTGTAGGCGCCTACAGCATAGAAACCTACGAAACCGAGATCAAGCAGCCCGGCGAACCCCACCACGATGTTCAGGCCCAACCCCAGCATGATGTAGATGAGCACCAGGGTGGCGATATCGACTTCGGCCCGGCCCGTGAAAAAAGGCCAGATCAGTGCGATGGCGACGAGCAGGAAGATCATGCCGCGGCGGGCCCTGTCGTTGAGCACCGGCATGCTGAACTTGCGCTCGCTGCGGCCGAACAGCCGATTGAAGCCAGGCCTGACGAAGGCCTGGAATACAAAGACGATCGCCATGCCCATGAGCACCATGTCCCACTCGGGCTCGAGATGGGTCTGCATGCCGCTGCGCACGATCTGGAGGCCGAACACAGGCGTGATGATGATGCCGGCCATGATGGCGGCGATCAAAGCATTCTTGATATGACTTGCCATTACACTTTTTCCACTTCTGGTTTGCCAAGCAGCCCCGTCGGCCGGAACAGCAGAATGAGCACGAGCAGACTGAATGCGACGATATCCTTGTATTGCGAGGAGATGTACGCCGCGGCAAAGGTCTCGGCCAGGCCAAGCAGCACGCCGCCAAGCATGGCGCCCGGAATGCTGCCGATTCCACCCAGCACCGCAGCCGTGAAAGCCTTGATGCCGGCGAGAAAGCCGATGAAGGGGTTGAGCTTGCCGATGGCCAGTGCAATGAGCACCCCGCCCACGGCGGCAAGCATGGCGCCGACCACAAAGGTGAAGGAGATGATCTTGTTGGTGTCGATGCCCAGCAGATTGGCCATGCGCAAATCCTGCGAGCAGGCACGCGATGCGCGGCCCAGGCGGGAATGCTTGATGTACATGTGCAGCATGAACATCAGTACCACCGTGACCAGGATGATCATGATGCGTGAATAGGGCGCGGTAATAGTGTAGTCGCCGACATTCACCTGCAGGGCACCGGTAATGAGAGCGGGCACGGCCATGTCGCGGGCACCCTGGCCGACGGCGACCCAGTTCTGCAGGAAGATGGACATGCCGATGGCCGAGATCAGCGGCACCAGGCGCGGGCTTCCCCGAAGGGGGGCATAAGCGACCTTCTCGACCGCATAGCCGTAGACGGCCGTGACCAGCACGGCCACGATCAGCATGAGCAGAATGATGAGCGCCACCGGCAGCCCGGCACTGACGCCAATGGCCGAGAGCGTGACGAGTCCTACGTAGGCGCCGATCATGTAGATTTCACCGTGAGCGAAGTTGATCATCCCGATGATGCCGTAGACCATTGTGTAGCCGATGGCGATCAACGCATAGATGGCGCCGAGCGACAGTCCGTTGAAGAACTGTTGCAAGAGTTGGGGTATGAATTCGGACATAATGCGGAGTTCCGTGAGGCCAGCCCGCCGATAAGCAGCCGGCCAGGAAAGAAAAAGGCCCCAGCCGGTGTACGGCTGGAGCGCTGTTTGCTGCGGATTATTTCTCGAGCTGGACCATGTTGCCCTGATCGTCCACCTCGTAGACGGCGAACTCGAATTCTTTCAGATCGCCCTTCTCGTCGTACTCGACCTTGCCGATGGCCGTGTTGAACGATGCGCTGTGCATGTGATCGGCCACTTTGTCGGGATCTTCGCCAACGGCGTTGATGCTGTCGACAAGAATCTGGACAGCGGCATAGGCTGGCATGGTAAAGGCACCGTCCGGGCTGCGCTTGTAGGTCTTGAAGTGCTCGAGAATCTGCGCGTTGCCCGGCAGCTTGGTGAAGTCGGCAGGCAGCGTTACCAGCAGGCCCTTGGCGGCCGGGCCGGCGATGGCCACGAGATCGGCGTTGGCCACGCCTTCTGGACCCATGAACTGCGTGTTCAGACCCTGTTCGCGCGCCTGGCGCAGCAACAGCCCGAGTTCGGCGTGGTAGCCGCCAAAATAGATGAGGTCGGGATTGAGCGACTTGAGCTTGGTGATGACGGCAGAGTAATCGCTGTCGCCGACGTTAATGCCTTCATATAGGGTGACTTCGATGCCTTCTTTGCCGAGACTGTCGCGCACCTGGGTGGCGACCCCGCTTCCGTAGGTCTGCTTGTCGTGCAGGATGGCCACGGACTTGGGCTTGAGATCATTGGCAATGTAGCCAGCCGCGAACGGGCCTTGCTGATCGTCGCGGCCGATGGTGCGGAAGAAGTAATGCGGCTTGATGGTGTCGGTGACCAGGGGCGATGTGGCACCCGGGGTGATGGCGACGATGCCTTCATTCTCGTAGACGTTCACGGCCGGTACCGTTGTGCCCGAGCAAGCATGCGCGACCGCGAACTTGGCGCCCGAGTTGACGACGCGGTTGGCGGCCGGCACAGCCTGCTTCGGCTCGCAGCCATCGTCGATGAGCAGCGCTTCGAGCTTCTTGCCCTTGATTCCGCCAGCGGCGTTGAAAGCCTCGATGGCGGTCAGGGCGCCCGCCTGAATCTGGTCACCGTATTGGGTGGCCGGACCGGTCATGGGCTGGGGAATGCCGATTTTGATGGTTTCGGCGTGGATGCTGCCTGCGAACGCCAGGGCACCGATGGCCAAGGCCAAGGGTTTGACACGGATAAATGACTTCATGCCTGCGGGTCTCCAAAGGTGTCGCCAGAGCGACTGTCACGTTCTGGCCGAAATTGTTACTACAGCCAGCATAAGCCGGTGGGCCCGCATATTCTCCGGGTTGCGCCCTG
>JBAYOJ010000345.1:0-3139 GCA_041678385.1 Burkholderiaceae bacterium
CGTAGCAGGGTACGGGCAACGGTGGATTTCCCGCAGCCGGATTCACCCACCAGGCCCAGCGATTGGCCCCGAGCAACATCGAACGATACCTTGTTGACGGCGCGGACAATCTGCCGGGGCCCGCTGAGCAGGCCGCCGCCGCTTTCAAAGTGCTTGACCAGGTCCTTGACCTGTAAAAGGGGGCTCATGCGTGGACTCCTGCCTGGCGGGCGCGCACGTGGCAGCGCACCTGCTGCTGGCCACCGGGCAACAGGCTCAGTTCCGGGTGTTCGGCCTCACAGCGGGGTTCGCGCAGCGGGCAGCGCGCAGCAAATGTACAGCCCGCCGGGATATCCGTGATGGCCGGCACATTGCCTGGTATGGCTTCGAGCGCTTCGGTGTCGGTGTCGACGCGAGGCATGGCCTTCAGCAGGGCTTCGGTATAAGGGTGGGCGGGCCTGGTGAACAGGGCATCGGCGTCGGCCAGTTCAACGATTTCGCCGCCGTACATGACTGCGACACGGTCGGCAATCTGGGCTACGACGCCCAGATTGTGCGTGATGAAGACCACCGACATGCCGTAAGCCTGTTTCAGGTCGTCCAGCAGGGTCAGGATCTGCGCCTGGATGGTGACGTCCAGCGCTGTGGTGGGTTCATCGGCCAGCAGCAGCTTGGGGCGGCAGGCCAGGGCCATGGCTATCATCACGCGCTGACGCATGCCGCCAGAAAACTGGTGCGGGTAATCGTGGAAGCGTTTGGCCGCCGCCGGAATCTTGACTTCTTCCAGCACTTCCAGTGCCACTTTGCGGGCCTCGGACCAGCTCATGCGCCGATGCTGGCGGACCGCTTCGGCGACCTGGTCGCCCACCGTCATGGTGGGGTTCAGCGAGGTCATGGGCTCTTGGAAGATCATGGCAATGTCATTGCCGCGAATGGTGGCCATGGTTTTTTCCGGCAGTTGCGCGAGGTCCCTGCCTTCAAAGCGTATCTGCCCCGACCCCAGGCGTGCGCCGGCAGCTGGTAGCAGGCGCATGATGGACAGCGCTGTTACGCTCTTGCCGCTGCCTGACTCGCCCACAACCGCCAGAGTTTCATTCCTGTCTACTGAAAATGACACCTTGCGCACGGCCGCATGCCAGGCCCCGCCGATGCGGAATTCCGTTACCAGTCCGTCCAGTTCCAGCACTGTGGTTTCTGCAGGCATCTTCACTCCGAACGTAGCTTGGGGTCGATGGCATCGCGCAATGCATCGCCCAGCAGATTGAGAGCGAGCACGGTCAGCAGGATGGCCAGGCTGGGGAACACGGTCAGCCACCAGGCGTCCAGTATGTGTTCAAAGCCTTCGCGGATCATGCTGCCCCAGGTCGCGGTGGGTGGTGGCACGCCCAGGCCGATGAAGCTCAGCGAAGCCTCGGTGCGGATGGCGGATGCCATCCACAGCGATCCCAGCACTATGACATCGGATATCATATTGGGCAGGATATGCACGCCCATCAGGCGGCCCGGGCCGTATCCCAGGGCGCGCCCCGCCTCGATGAAGTCCCGGTTGCGCAGGGCAATGGTCGGGGCGCGTGCCACGCGCACGAAGGGTGCGATTTCGGTGATGGCAATGGCGATGATGAGGTTTTCCAGGCTGGCGCCCAGCATGGCGGCGACCATCAGGCCCAGTACCAGCGTGGGGAAGGACAGCAGGACGTCGACCAGGCCCATGACCAGCCGGTCGAAAAGACCCCCCAGGTAGCCGGCCAGCACACCCAGCGTCGTACCGATGAGCATGGCGATCATAATGGCCACAAAGCCCACCAGCAGGGAAATCCGCGTGCCATAAATGATGCGCGAGAGGACGTCGCGCCCGTAACTGTCGGTGCCCAGCCAGAACTCGGCCGATGGCGGTTCCAGCCTGGCGATGATGTGCTGCTGCAGCGGGTCGTGAGGCGCCAGCCAGGGGGCCAGCAGGGCAGTCAGAATAATGATCAGCAGCAGGCCCAGGCCTACCCAGGACAGGCGGTTGCGGCTGAGGGCGGCCCATAGCGCGTATGAACGGGATGCCGCAGGCAAGGGGGTGGCTGTCGCGCTCATTGGTACTTTACCCGGGGGTCGACCAGACCATAGATCAGGTCGGTCAGCAGGTTGACGAGAATGACGCAGGACGCAAACACTATCATCAGGCCCTGCAGCAGCGTGTAGTCACGCACGTTCAGGGCACCCAGGATCAGCTTGCCCAGACCGGGGCGATTGAACACGATCTCGGTCAGGACGGAATTGCCGATCAGGGTGCCGAAATACAGCCCCACCACGGTGATGATGGGAATGAGGGCGTTGCGCAGCCCATGGCGCAGGATCAGGCGCGTAGGGCGTATGCCCTTGGCGCGGGCGGTGCGGATATAGTCTTCGCTCATGACGCCCAGCATCGACGAGCGCGTAACACGCATCACATAGGCCATCATGATCAGGCCGAGATTGAAGGCCGGCAATGCCAGGTTGCGCAGCTGCTCCGTCCTGCTGCCGGTCGTGGCGGCGCTGATCACGGGGAACCAGCCCAGGTGGATGGCAAACACCAGCAGCATGAGAATGGCGGACACGAAGGCTGGGAAGGACAGGCCGGTCAGCGACAGCATCCGCCCAAGATAGTCTGGCCAGGCATTGCGCCGCAGCGCCGCCCATACCCCCAGCGGCAGGCCCATGAGCGTGCCGATGACGATGGCGGCGGCGGTCAGTTGCAAGGTCCAGGGCAGCACATTCATGACTTCGGTAAGCACAGGGCGCCCGGAGGACATGGCAATGCCCAGGTCGCCCGAGAGCACGCTGCCCAGAAAGGAAAGATATTGCTGATAAAGTGGCAGATCCAGCCCAAGCTGCGTGCGCAGGGCACGCAAAGCTTCTGCGCTGGCCTGATCGCCCAGCATGACAGCCGCCGGGTCTCCCGGTACCAGGCGTACCAGGATGAACACGGCGGTCAGCATGGCCAGCAGCGTCGGGATGGCAAGCAGAAGCCGCTTGATAGCGAAACGGATCATAAGGTGGCGGTCTCCTGCGCAGAGGGTTCCATCAGGCGGCGGGCGTCCAGCGCTGCGATGACGTGGCCGGTGCCGCCCTTGACGATCAGGTCGGTCATGACCGCGCCGACAATGGGAATGAGCTGGAATCCGTGACCGGAAAA
>JBAYOJ010000346.1:0-3133 GCA_041678385.1 Burkholderiaceae bacterium
CAAGGCCATGAGCGCACTGGGCGCCTACGGCACAGCCATCGTGGCCGCGCTCACAGCCCAGAACACCCTCGGTGTCACGGCCATTTCGCCCGTGCCGGCCGACTTTGTCGCCGCCCAGATCGACACGCTGTTTTCTGATGTGCGCATTGATGCCGTCAAGGTCGGCATGCTGGGGCAGCAGGCTGTTACCCGTACTGTCGCCGACCGCATGGCCCGCTGGAAGCCCGCACATCTGGTGCTCGACCCCGTCATGATCGCCAAGAGTGGCGATGCCTTGCTCGAACGCGCCGCCATCAACGAATTACGCGACAGCCTGGTCCCGCTCTCTACTTTGATCACGCCCAACCTGCCGGAAGCCGGTGTGCTGCTGGACAGCCGTCCCGTTGAAACCGTGAAAGAAATGCGCAAAGTGGCCGAGCGCCTGCGCCGGCTGCTGCCCGACGACCCACGACGCTGGGTCTTCCTGAAGGGGGGCCACCTGCCAGGCAACGACACCATCGACGTGCTGCACGACGGTGATCGCATGATAGAACTGCCCGGCACCCGCATCGCCACCCGTAATACCCACGGCACTGGCTGCACGCTTTCTGCCGCGCTGGCTGCCCTGCTGCCGCAATGCCAGGGGGTCCCCGAAGCCGCCCAGCGGGCCAAGGCCTATCTGGTCGAAGCCATTGCCCGATCCGGCGAACTGGAAGTGGGTTCGGGCCATGGGCCAGTCCATCACTTTCACGCGTTGTGGGAACCAACAAATCGGCTATAGTAAGCAAGATAAATTTGTTGCGGGCTCACCGCCTTACATAAAGATTCAAAAGAAACCATGAAAGCCACAGCACTTTCCGAACTCGAACACGCCCGCTTCAACATGGTGGAACAGCAGATCCGTCCATGGGATGTCAGCGACGAGCGGGTCCTGCAGGCACTTTTTGACGTTCCTCGCGAACGCTATGTACCCGCGCCCATGCAAGGCCTGGCTTTTTCGGATGTCGAGCTTCCGCTCATCATCACTTCGGTCGACACCCGCGAAACCATGCTCACCCCTAAGGTGGAAGCACGCTTCGCCCAGGAACTTCAGCTCAAGCCCACCGATTGTGTGCTTGAAATCGGTACCGGTTCAGGCTATCAAGCCGCCCTTCTGGCCAACCTGGCTCAGCAGGTTACTTCGGTCGAAGTCGACAGCCGCCTGGCTGCCTTCGGCGCCGAAAACCTGGTCCGCAATCAGGTCGGCAACGTCAAGGTTGAAATCGGCGACGCCCACGCGGGTTGGGGTACCACCGAATACGATGCCATCCTCATCACCGGTTCCGTACCTGCTGTTCCCGATGCGCTCAAATATCAGCTGCGTATCGGCGGCCGCCTGGTTGTCGTCGTGGGTCAGGCTCCGGTCATGACGGCATGCCGCATCACACGCGACAGCGCCGCCAGCTTCGAAACCACGCCCTTGTTCGACACGCTTATCAAGCCCCTGCGCGGGGTGTCCGTTTCGCAATTCAAGTTCTGAATGCCGTCACAATCCTGGCATAAACTGCTAGTATTTGCGCTGGCCCTGTACGCGGGCCTGGGGGTCGCCCATGGGCGTGACCTGCTCGAAATCTGGCAGCTTGCCCTCGAGCGCGATCCCATATATTCCGCCAGCGGCTATGCCAGGACTGCCGATCACGAACGCGTCCCGCAGGCACGTTCGCGCCTGCTGCCTTACGTAACGGCACATGCGGGGGCCGATCTCGACAACACCCTGCGCGCCCGCAATCTTTCCGACAGCCGCAGCGACCGGCGTGCGGAATGGTCCCTGGCCCTGGTGCAGCCCATCTTCGACCTGCCTGCCTGGAACACGCTGCAGCGGGCCGACTTTCAGGCCAGCCAGGCCGATATCGCCTATCGCATGGCGTATCAGGATCTTTTGCTACGTACCGCCCAGGCCTATTTTGATGTCCTGGCATCACAAGACAGCCTGCGCGCCTTGCTCAGCGAAAAGACCGCCATTGAAACCCAGCTGCGGGCGGCGCAGCAAAGCTTCGAACTCGGGGCCACCACCATCACCGACGCCCATGAAGCACAGGCCAGGCTCGATCTCGTCCTGGCCAGCGAGGTCAATCTTCGCAATGAACTGCAACTTGCCAAAGACGCCCTGGCGCGCATCATTGCAGAACGGCCAGGCCCGCTTGCCGAACTGGCTCGCGACGCCAGCCTGCCCGCCCCCCAGCCCGAACGGCTGGATGACTGGACCAATCAAGCATCGCATGCCGGGCTGAGCGTCACAAACGCCGAGCTGCAGGCGCGCGTTGCGCAGGCAGAAATCGATATTGTGCGCGGCGAACGGGCCCCCACCGTCGACTTCGTCGCCCGCACAGGCAGCGCCTCTGATTACGGCATCAACGGTTATCGCGCCGGGCCCCGGTCGCTGGACAGCACCGTAGGCGTACAGCTGTCCATTCCCATTTATACTGGCGGCGAAATTTCCTCGCGCATACGCGAACAGACCTCACGGCTGCAGCACGCCCGTGCCTTGCTTGAAAACGCCAGGCGGGAATCCGTCCAGGCCGCCCAGCAGTACTTCAGTGGCGTTGTCGCCGGCCGCTCACAAGTCGCAGCACTACAGGCTGCCGAGCGTTCCAGCCAACTGGCACTGGAAGCCAACCGTACCGGCTACGAAGTCGGGGTGCGCATCAACATCGACGTCCTGAACGCTGAACAGCAGCTGTATGTGACCCAGCGCGCCCTGGCTCGCGCACGCTACAACACACTGATGAACGGCCTGCGCCTGAAGGCGGCCGCCGGCATCCTGCAGGAAACCGATCTGATAGCCATCAACAACCTGCTTACAGCGCCCGAATCTTCTTCAGAAGTGCAGTAGTCGAGCGTTCAAACTCGAACGGAATAGCCACGGCATCCCCCCCCCAGCTGCGCACCAGCGTGGTTTCGGGCAAGGTATCCATGACGTAATCGCCACCCTTGACGATCAGTTCGGGGCGCAGCCGCTCAATCAGCGCCTGAGGCGTGTCTTCATCGAACCAGGTTACGGCATCCACACAAGCCAAAGCCGCCACCATCGCCATCCGATCATCCTGCACATTCAAGGGGCGGTCCGGCCCCTTGCCCAGGCGTTTCACCGAAGCATCGGTATTCAGGGCCACGA
>JBAYOJ010000347.1:0-3131 GCA_041678385.1 Burkholderiaceae bacterium
GCAGCCCCGAAACGGCAGCGCCAGCCGCCAGGCCGCAGAAGCCGTTTTCCGTAATGGGCGTATTGACAATGCGCCCCGGGAATTCCTGTATCAGCCCCCGCGTGGCACCGACAGTGCCACCGCCCATGTTCGCCACGTCTTCACCGAAGATGTGAATGGAATCATCTTCGCGCATGCGGGCGCCCATCACCTTGGGCATGGCCTCGATAAAGGTCATTTCCTCGAGTTCGTCTTCCCGGAAGTCTTCACGTTCCGCGTAGCGGACGCCAGCGAACTCGGACATGTCGCTGGTCAGATGGTCATCCACAGAAGCCGCATCGGGCCAGAGTTCTTCACGGATACGTGCCGCCGAACCCTTGCCCTCAATGCAGGCGTCCGTCGCATAATCGATGGCCTCTGCGACCGCGACTTCAATGGCGGCGAGTTCGTCGGCCGAAAGAATGCCGCGCTCGGATAGTTGGCCGCTAAGGAACAGCCAGGGGTCGCGCTTGCGCCAGGCGTCTTCTTCTTCGCGTGTGCGATAGCCAAAAGCACTGCCGGGCACCGAGGAACTCTGATGGTAATAACGGTAGACCTCGGCCGCGACAAATGCCGGCCTGCCCTCTTTGGTGATGTAGTCGTAAGCCCAACGGCTTGCCAGCCACACGGCTAGCGGATTCATGCCATCGACGGCCACGGACGCAATGCCGTGCGCCTGCGGCCGCGTCAGCAGTTGTGTCTGGAAAGTGGATTGCTCCACACTCATGGAAACCGCATAGCGGTTGTTTTCGAGGAAGAACAGCAGGGGCAGATGATAGAGCGCCGCCAGGTTCATGGCTTCGTGCGTCGCGCCTTGATGCAGCGCACCGTCACCGAAATAGCTCACCATGATGTCGCCGCTGCCGCGTGCTTTTTCAGCAAAGGCATGGCCGCAGGCCAAAGGCAGGCCGCCAGCCACGATCGCATTGGTGCCGACGATGCCCAGGGACTCGCGCCGCAGGTGCATGGAACCGCCCCGCCCGCCCGTCCAGCCGCCTTTCAGGCCAAGGATTTCCATCATCAGCATGCGTGTTTCCTCGCGCATTTCGGATGACAGGCGGCGCGAGGCGACCGGATCAAAATCACCAACATAAAGCGCGTTGAGCGCCTTGGCCAGTACCTGGTGATGCGCCCGGTGCGTGCCGTTCACAAGCGTAGTGACCGGCAGCGCCGCAATGGAACCTGCCGCGCCGCCTTCCTGACCCAGGCTGGAATGCGCAGGGCCGTGCACCAGCCCCATCTTGTCGAGCTGCAGTATTCGTTCTTCGAAGTGTTTCGAGGCCAGCAGCAATGTCACCAGACGCTTGGCGTCGCTTGCCCCCAGTTGCTGCCAGTCGCTGTCTTCAACGACCAGGCGCTGCATGGGCGTCGTGTTGTCAATATCTGTCAGGCGCATCTGCGTCCACTCCCGTTAATCATGCTGGTTTCTTATGCGTGCACACTAAAATTTGCCGGGCAGCCAGAGCGCAATGGCTGGAAACAGCGCAATCGCAAGCACACCCAGCAACTGCATGCCCACCACCGGCACCACGCTGCGATAGATATCCCCCGTCGTCACGCCGGGAATCCCTGTCCCCTTCAAATAGAAAAGAGCATACCCAAATGGCGGTGTCAGGAAGGAGGTCTGCAGGTTGACGGCCACCAGCACGGCGAACCAGATCATCACGTCGACCTGACTGTTGAATGCATCGCCAAAGTCAAGATTGGCCACAATGGGGGCAAACAAAGGCAATACCAGGAAGGAAATCTCTATCCATTCCAGAAAGAAGCCCAGGACGAAGATCAGGATCATGATGGCCAGGACCACCATATAGGGGCTATGCCCCAGCACCCCCGTCGCGGATTCGATCATGTCCTGGCCGCCAATACGCTTGAATACCAGGCTGAATGCGGTTGCACCGATAGCCAGGATCAGAATCATCCCGGTCGTCAGGCAGGTGTCCTTCAGGGCTTCCCATAACACCTGCCAGCTCAGTTGCCGGCTGAAGAAGGCGATGAGCAGGGCGCCGAATGCACCAATGGCCGCACCTTCGGTGGGCGTCGCAATGCCAATGACGATGGAGACCAGCACGCTGCTGATCAGCAAGGCCGGCACGATAAGATTCTTCAGCAGGCGCAGTACCAGCTTCCCTGCCGAACCCTTTTCCAGCGGCTTTCCAGGTGGCACCTTCTGAGGCTTGAAGATGGCGATAAACACGATGTAGAGCGCATAGAACAACCCCAGCAGCAGCCCAGGAAACAAAGCCCCGGCAAACAACTGCCCGATGGGGATCTGCATGACATCGCCAAAAACCACCAGCATGATGCTGGGTGGAATGAGAATGCCCAGCGTACCGGAACCCAATATCGTGCCGATGGCCACCGACTTGTCATAGCCCTGCTTCAGCATCAGTGGCAGCGCCAATGTGGCCATGAGCACAACCGACGCACCGATGATGCCGGTGCTGGCCGCCATAACGATGCCAATGATGACCACCGTCAGGCCCAGGCCGCCGGGGCGTGAACCGAACAGCGCTTCGAGCTCCAGCAGGAGCTTGTCGGCCACCTTGGATTTTTCCAGCATGACCCCCATGAAAATGAATAGGGGAATGGCGGCCAGTATCCAGTTTTCCAGCACTGCCCCAAAGACGCGGCTGGTGATGAGCGAAAACGACTGCAGCGGGATATCGCCCACGAACATGAAGACAACGGACAGCCCCGCCAGCAGGAAAGCAACCGGATAGCCGGAAAATATGCCCGCAATCAGGGCGAGCAGCATCAGCAAAGGAAACACATAGGTCACGATAAGCTTCCCTCGCTTGATGACGGGGCGTTACCCCCTTTACTGGTCAGCAGCAGGCCGATGCTGCGCAGAACACGCCCCACCCCAGCCACGACCAGAAGCACGCTGCCCAGAGGCAGCACCGCCTTGACGAGATAACGATCCACCAGCCCTCCTGCATTGGATTGTTCGCCAAAGCCATAGGCCATTTGCGTGAAAGCCAGGGAATACCAGGCCAGCAGCGCAAAGAAAGGAATCAGCAAAAAGACGTCGCCGAACAGATCGACCCACAAGCGGGTGCGCGAAGTAAAGCGCGCAGACAGGACATCAACCCGGATATGCCGGTCGTTAC
>JBAYOJ010000348.1:0-3131 GCA_041678385.1 Burkholderiaceae bacterium
ACCGACAGGCGCCAACGGCCGCCACCCCTTGCCCGACCCGCACACTTTTGCAAGCCGCATGGCCGAACTTGGCGCCAATGACGATACGCTCATCGTTACCTACGATGCCGGGGAATCCGTCTACCCGGCCCGCCTGTGGTGGATGCTGCGCTGGGTTGGGCACGATTCCATCAAAATACTGGACGGCGGCCTGCAGGCATGGCAGGCCGCGGGGGGCGAAATCTCCGTCGACCAGCCTCAAGCCCAGCCACGCGGCAACTTTAGCGTGCGCCAGGGCAGCATGGCCACACTGTCCTTCAGCGACATGCTGGCCAACGTCGCAAGCAAGGAATATCTGGTGGTCGATGCCCGTAGTGCCGACCGCTACCGTGGCGAAAACGAAACCATAGATCCTGTCGGCGGCCGCATCCCGGGTGCTCTCAATCGCTCGTTCAAGAATAATCTCGAAGCCGACGGTCGGTTCAAAAGCCCCGAACGGCTGCGGGAAGAATTCCTGGAATTGCTGGGTGACACGCCTTCGGACAAAGTGGCACATCAGTGCGGCTCGGGCGTGAGCGCCTGCAACAACATGCTGGCCATGGAACTGGCCGGCCTGTCTACCGGCACCCTGTACCCAGGCTCCTGGAGCGAGTGGTGCCGCCAGGACAACGCCCCGGTGGCCACGGGCTGACGCGCCCCGTTCAGTTCATTTTCAGACCAATGGCGCGGGCGGCGCTGGCAAAACGGTCCAGGTCGCTGTGTATGACGTGTTGAAAACCGGATGCGTCGCCCTCTGCCAGGTCGTAACCCATGCCGATAAGGTCTTGCTGCATTTCGGCTTCCAGCAATACCTGATTCACCGACTGGTGAATCCGGGCAACCAGTGCTGACGGCGTCGCCGCCGGCGCCAGCAAGCCATGCCATTGGTTCAGTTCATAGCCGCTGACACCCAGTTCTGCCACGGTCGGGGTGTCCGGCAGCAGAGCAGAGCGCTGAGCCGAGGTTACCGCAAGCGCCCGCAGGGTGCCGGCGCGTATATGCGGCAGCGCGCTGGAGGCAGTTACGACGCCCAGCCCCACCGTACCGGAAAGAACATCGATCAGGGCCGGGCCGCAGCCCCGATAAGGCACGTGCAGCCACTGTGAACCTGTGCTTTGATTGAGCATGCCCGCCGCCAGATGCTGAGGCGTACCGTTGCCGCAGGAAGCGTAGGCGGGGGCAGGCAGGCCGGGCGAAGTGTGTCGCCCGGCTTCCACAGCTGAAAGCAGATCATTCCAGGGTGATTGTTGGCCGGCCGTGACCACGACGGACGGCACATAGGCCACATTGATGACACCGGTCAAGTCGTGCGCAGGGTCAAAGCCCAGCTCACTGAATACCGCCGGATTGACGGCGTACGAACTATTCGCCACCAGCAGGGTGTGGCCATCCGGCTTGGCACGAGCAACTGCCTGAGCACCAATATTCCCGCTGGCCCCCGAACGGTTCTCGACTACAAAGGGATGCCCGTAGCGGTGATGCAGGCGATCAGCCAGGCGCCGGGCCAGTGTGTCGGTACCGCCGCCCGGCGGGAATGTCACCACCAGCGTCACCGGCCCGGTCGGCCAGTCTTCTGCGGCTGCGGGTGTACTGCCATCACCACGACTCGATGCAGCGGCTGCAGCCACGGTCAGGGCCACCGCCGCAGATGCCACCCCTGCCCTGCGCAACCAGCGATTTTCACGCATGATGGTCCGCCTCCAAGGCATCCAGGCCAATATCCAGCACTGCCACACTATGCGTGATTGCCCCTATGGCAATGTAATCAACGCCGGCCTCGGCAATCGCCTTGACCGTTTGCGGCGTCACCCGCCCGGAGGCTTCAGTGACTGCGCGTCCGTCCACCATGCGAACTGCGGCACGCAGCATGTCGGGCGACATATTGTCGAGCAGCACAATGTTCACGCCGGCGTCCAGGCCTTCCTGCAGTTGCTCCAAAGTGTCGACTTCAAGTTCTATGGCCACCATGTGGCCGGCACCCTGGCGGGCACGCTGGACGGCAGCTTGCACCCCACCAGCAACGGCAACATGGTTGTCCTTGATCAGAATGGCATCATCCAGGCCATAACGATGGTTGCTGCCGCCCCCTACGCGGACGGCGTACTTCTGCACCATGCGCAAACCGGGCAGGGTCTTGCGCGTGCAGGTGACGCGGGTGCCATAAGGCCGTATCAGGTCCGCAATGCGGGCCGTCGCCGATGCCACACCGCTCAGATGGCCTAGAAAATTCAAGGCGGTACGCTCCGCCGACAGAATGGCCCGCGCCGGCCCCTCCACCAAAGCCAGCACATCGCCTGGGCGAATGCGCGCGCCATCCTGCATCAAGGAACGAAACTCAATGCGTGCATCCATCAAGCCAAATGCCAGCCGCGCGAGGCTCATGCCCGCCAGCACACCCTCTTCCCTAGCTGCCAGGCGCAGTCTGGCGGTGGCGTCCGCAGGAATGATCAGATTGCTTGTCAGGTCCCCCGCCCGCCCCAGGTCTTCCTGCAGTGTCTGGCGAACCAAGGGTTCCAGCAAGACGTCGGCAAGAGCAGCTACATCCCATTCAGTCCCGGAAATCGATGGGGACGCTGATTCCACTGAGCCGATTGTGGGCGCTTCGCTAATTATGCTCATTGTGAGTATATTTAATATATGGAAAAAAGAAAGCCGGGAGAATATCACCCTTATCCGGCGACTCGCACTTATGCTAATCCTGAGCATAACTTTACGTCAAGAAGAAATACTGCAGTTTTGACAGGAAAGCTGTTCGGTTACAACAAGGCCCGCCACACTGGCGGCATGTTCGTTGCAGAAATGTATGGTCATAGCCGGCGGCAATGCCGACAGGGTGCCGAAGCTATGAGAACAGCAGACCCGCATCCGCATGCAAATTCTGCAGAATGACGGAAATGTCCATCCGCTCTGCCTGTTCGCTCTGGACCGGGGGCCATGTGCCCTGCCCTTCCAGGGTGGTCGGCGGGGCCTGACGGTTTTCTGTATAACCCCAGATATGAAAATGGCGCATCAGCTCGTATTGCTACGGACTCAGTTCGGTGGCCCCGGCCGCGACGCCAAATGCTTCCATCAGGTCGGGACTCGCCAGCGCGTAGTCAAACAGGCTGCCCGGT
>JBAYOJ010000349.1:0-3122 GCA_041678385.1 Burkholderiaceae bacterium
CACCATCGTCATGTATTACAACAAGGAACTCTTCAAGGAAGCCGGTCTGGACCCGAACCGCGCCCCGGCCACCTGGGACGAGCTGGTCGAATACGCCGGTAAGCTGACCAAGCGGGATGCCAACGGCAACGTGACGCAATGGGGTGTCAGCATTCCTTCCGGCGGCGCGTATGGCTACTGGCTGTTTCAGGCTCTGACCACACCCAACGACGTGCTGCTTATGAACCAGGAAGGCACCGAAACCTATCTGGATAAGCCCGCCGTGATCGAGGCCATGCAGTACTGGCATGATCTGGCTTACAAGCACGAAGTCATGCCCCAAGGCACGATTGAATGGGGCACCACGCCCAAGGACTTCCTGCTGGGGACCACCGCCATCATGTGGACCACCACCGGCAACCTGGCCAATGTGCGCAACAACGCCAATTTCGATTTCGGCGTAGCACCCATGCCGCATGCCAAGCGCGGCGGCAGCCCGACCGGCGGCGGTAACTTCTATCTGTTTGAATCAGCAACACCCGAACAGCGCAAGGCGGCCCTGACTTTCGTGAAATGGATGACCAGCCCGGAAAACGCCGCACAATGGAGCATAGACACCGGCTATGTCGCCGTCAGCGCCTCCGCCTGGGAAACCGACCGCATGAAACAGTACGTTGAAAAAGTACCCAGCGCCCTGGTGGCACGCGATCAGCTTGAAGTGGCTGTGGCCGAGTTTTCCACCCACGATAATCAGCGCGTCACCAAGGTGCTGAACGACAACGTGCAGGCTGTCATGACCAACAGCAAGACACCGGAACAGGCCATGCAGGACGCCCAGCGCGAAGCCACCCGCCTGCTGCGCTCTTACCGCTAAGAGTCTTCAAGGCTTGCGCAACATGAGACCTTCGATGCATGCGGTGCATGGCTGGCTGCTGTTATTGCCCGCCATGGTGCTGCTGACCGCCTTCACGCACTACCCGGCGATCACCACGCTGTGGAACAGTCTGTTTTCCACACCCAGGGCGACGCGGCCCGCGGTGTTTGTCGGGCTGGAAAACTATCAGGCGATGATCGAAGACCCCGTGTTCTGGCAGGCCTTCTGGAACAACATGGCCTTTGCCGCCGTCACCATTCCCGTATCGGTGGCGCTGGCACTGGCCATGGCGCTCTGGGTGAACGGGCGCATGGCCGGCCGCGGCTTTCTGCGGCTGGCGTATTTCACCCCGACGGTGCTTCCCATGGTGGCCGTCGCCAATATGTGGCTGTTCTTCTATACACCGCAATACGGCCTGCTGGACCAGATATTCGGCCTTTTCGGCCTGCCTGGCCACAACTGGCTGGGCACGAAGGCAACCGCACTGCCGGCGCTGATGGTCGTGACCATCTGGAAGGAAGCCGGCTTCTTCATGATCTTCTATCTGGCTGCCTTGCAGCAGATTTCGCCCTCCCTGCTTGAAGCTGCCCGGCTGGAAGGGGCTTCACGCTGGCAAACCTTCCATCGGGTCCTGCTGCCCCTGCTCATGCCGACCACACTTTTCGTGCTGGTGAATGCGCTGATCAACGCCTTTCGCATGGTCGACCATGTGCTGGTCATGACCCGCGGCGGCCCCGACAACGCCAGCACACTGCTGCTTTATTACATCTATGAAGTCGGCTTCAGTTACTGGGATACGGCCTATGCCGCCACGCTGTCCGTGGCTGTGCTGGTTGTACTGGCCCTGACTGCCCTGGTGAAATTCCGCTGGCTGGACCGCCGCACCCACTATCAATGAATACGACAGTCGATCACGGTGAAAAGTACGCATCCCCCCATGCCGCCAAGGCAGGGAAGACAGCCGTCAATTGGAGCGGTGCCCTCAGCACTCTGGGCGCCTGGCTGCTGGGTCTGCTCTGGATACTACCGCTCGCCTACAGCGTATGGGCAGCCTTCCATCCATCGGAATACGCCACGCATTTCGACCTGAGCGCACCGCTGACGCTGGACAACTTCCGCGCCGCCTGGAACGCAGCCCCTTTCCCCCGCTACTTTCTGAACACCTTCCTGCTGGTAACCATGGTGCTCGTGGCACAGTTCGTGCTTTCCACCCTCGCCGCGTATGCTTTTGCCCGTTACCGCTTCCGTGGGCGGGACTTTCTGTTCATGCTGGTGCTGCTGCAACTCATGATCATGCCTGATGTGCTGATCGTCGAGAACTACCGCATCATGACCTGGCTGGGGCTGCGCGACACCATCGTGGCCATTGGTCTGCCGTATTTTGCATCGGCGTTCAGCATCTTTTTACTGCGCCAGACCTTCAAGACCGTGCCGCGTGAACTGGAAGAAGCCGCAATCATGGAAGGAGCGAACCGATGGCAGGTTCTGTTAAAAGTCTACGTGCCGCTGGCGCGGCCGGTTTATATCGCTTATGGGCTGGTATCCGTCAGCCACCACTGGAACAACTTCCTGTGGCCCCTCATCGTATCGAACTCGGTAGAAACACGGCCACTGACGGTCGGCCTGCAAGTCTTTGCGTCAACCGACCAGGGCATAGACTGGTCCATCATCACCGCGGCGACGCTCTTGAGCGCGGCGCCATTGCTGGTGGCCTTCCTGCTCTTCCAACGACAATTCGTGCAATCCTTCATGCGGGCGGGCATACGCTGACCCTCGCTGCCCGTACCGGAAGACTGGCACAAGCAGGCGCAGTCACTATGCACCGGAGCCCAACATGCTGATCGCACAGATATCCGACCTTCACTTTCACCTGGAAGGCCGCCACGTTGACCTGATACGCCCCAAGGAACATCTGGCGGCGGCAGTAGCGGCGCTGAACGCGTTGCGACTGCTGCCTGATCTTGTGCTGGTGACCGGCGACCTCACCGAACATGGCCGGCCTGAAGAATACGAAGGCGTCGGCGCCGTGTTGTCCGAACTGCGCATGCCCTGGCTGCCCATTCCCGGCAACCACGACAGCGTTGAACATATGCGCGCGGCTTTCCCGGATATGAGCTGCCTGCACAACGACACCCCATTCATACAGTATGCGATAGAGGATCTGCCGCTACGCATCATCGCGCTGGATACCGTCGTGCCAGGTGCCAGCCATGGCGCCCTCTGCGAACGCCGGCTGGGCTGGCTGGCCCGCACCCTAGAGGCGGAAACC
>JBAYOJ010000350.1:0-3092 GCA_041678385.1 Burkholderiaceae bacterium
ACCGAATTCTACAGTCACGAGTTCTGAGGGGGCGGAAATGGCACATCCCTATCATCATGCGCTCTCGTCGGTGAAGAAATGGGGCGGCACGGTCGAGGATTACTTGCCCATCCATAGCTGGTTAGATGTTATCTGGACAGGCAAGCGCTTTCTTGGCGCTGAGGGTAGCGATAGTCCATAGGAGGGGCCCCGCCGTCCGCACTGCGCGGATCAAAGCGCTGGCGGTGTGGACGGCGGGGAGGTCCCTGTGGTCTATCGCGGGGCCGCCGCAGAGTTCATTCTTCAATTGGCTCTTCCAGGTCGACCAAAAGCCTTTCGATGCGGTTCGCGATGCCGTTGTGCCGTTCGACTTCTCGCGACCAGCCCCGTTCTCTGGCATCGGCTGCAAGCGCTACTTCGAGTTTTCTCCTGTCTCGAAGCCGACCAGCATAGGCCTTACTGGTCACAAATTTTGCGCAGCCGAGATACAGGTCGCATTCGCAAGGCCCCTCTGAGGGCAGGCGAAGACAATGGCCAAGTTCGAGCTCAGTCTTGATGAAGTTCGACTTCAGCCAATCGATCGCCGCGCACGATAGCTTGCCTGCGCGGATCGCCTCTGCACCCGGGCCGGCAATCGTTTCGCCGGGTCCCAGGACGCTGCGGTAATCACGCAGCACTTCGGTGTCGCTGATTCTAGCGTAGACCATCGACATATGAGGGGTCTGATGACCGAGAACACTCATGATCGTGTGCAGTTTCGCCCCGCGCTCGGCCAGTTGCGTGCCTACGGTATGTCGAAACCGGTGAGTGCTGACTGTGGGTTTGCCGTCATGATCGACAAGCCCGGCCAGGGTGCAGAGCTGGTTCAGTGGAGCCTGCATCAAGTAGTCTGGCGAAATCCGCCCGCCGCGCCGATAGAAGACATATCGGACAATTTCGCCAGTCCGATCGTCCCGGATCGGTCGGTCATTGGCTTCCAAACGGCTAGCGATCACCTGGCTCAATGCCGTGGCAGCGTCATCGTGGAGCGGAACAAGGCGCTCCCGCATCGTCTTTCCTGCAGGAATTCGTAAACGATGGGTCCCGTCGGGATAGCGATCCAGACAGTCTACGCGGAGCCGGACGATCTCTCCCCTTCGAGCCCCTGACCAGCGGGCGACCAAAAGTGCTGCACGCTGGAATGCACATTCGATCTTCGGAAGGTGCTCCATCAGACGTGAAAGCTGATCGTCGGGTATGAACCGCGGAACGCGGTGCGCCAACTTCGGCAGGTCATTTGGGTCTAGGAGCGGGCGTGTGGGGAAGTTCGGCCAGTCCCAAGTCGCGCCGTCCGCGAGAAATTTGGCAACGGCACCTGCTCGTGCGCGACGGGCAGTAATAGACAATGGCGCGCCGGTACGAGGCGCGATGTCGAGCTGCAAGTGGCGCAGGTAATCGTTGAAGAGGTCGGGCGTGATGTCCGCAAAGGTCTGAACCTTGGGCTGCAAGCCCGCGATGTAACTGATGAAGTGGCGCATCGACACGGCTAAGTGGTCGACCGTCGGGCGCGCCAAGGTCAGCTGCCTTTTCGCAACCCAGCGATCCGCCCAGTCCTGAAGATCAGGCCGCGGCGATGGGATCGGTTTGCGCTTGTCCGGTATGATCTGTGGGCGGACAACATCATTTCCGTTGTGAAAGAGGAGAAGTTGCAGTCGCCGTGTCTGGTTGTGCCAACCGCGCAGAAAGCCGGTTGGAAAGTCTTCTTCTTCCTTTCGGAACAAGTGGGCGTCACTGCGCGCTGCGAACGCCTCGATACCGGCCATCATCGCGTCAAGGTGGCGCTGTCGGAGATCATCGAAGGATCGGATGCCGGTGTGCATTGCGAGCCGAGGCAGGATGACGTGAAGCGACGCGCGCATGCTGCTTGCGGAATAGCCAATCCGCGCGCTTTCCGCGACCAACCGGTCCAAACCAGTGTAGGCGCCTAGGGGTGCCATCGTCTCAGCAACGCGCATGTTCCCGACGGCAAACAGAAAGTCGTAGTCCAGCCGGATGCAGTCAGTCATGGCGGCGTAGTACAGGTAACTGCGCGCCCGAAAACTGACCGGATAAGTCGGGTGTGCCTGCGTGTCACCGCTCAGGCGGCCAATCCTGATCGGCAGGGTGGCTGAGAACCAATCGTTGATGTCCGGCCAGCTCTCGATAAACCTAGATCGATAGAGCAGCCGTTGGCACCGAAAACTGTCGTCCATCGGAATGCGCGCCAGAAAGGCCGCATAGTCCACTTCGTCCGCATGCTTGAAAGTGCGGGGATGACCGGTCTCGGTTATAGGAGAGGTCTGCTTCAAGACTGATCTGCCCCTTCACCCCGGCCCAGGCGATCAAGACCGAGGGCTTGCCGGTATTCCGCCACGACCACGGCATCGGAGACCCTCGTGTATATCCTCGTCGATTCCGGGGAAGCGTGGCCCAAGCGCTTTTGCAGGGTCAGCTCTCGCATCCCCGCCTCCCACATGCGGGTCGCGTGGGTGTGGCGGAGTGCATGGGGGGTCATCCACTGTTCTCGGATCCCGGCGCGGTCGCAGGCACGGGCAAACAGACGGGCCAGCGCAGAATAGGACAATGGGTCCCTACGATTTGCGCGTCCCCCGCCTACGAGGAAAACGAACGGCGTTTCGGCATCGTGAGGCCGTTCATGCATGACGTATGTGTTCAGTGTTTCTAGGGTCTCGCCATCGTGCAAATCGACAACGCGCTCGACGCGGGACTTCGATCGCGCGCCCTTTGGATGATCGTCGCGACAGCGGACGAAGATGCGACGACGCCCGTAACTTATATCTGTCAGCTGCAATCCAAGGACCTCCCCCGGGCGCAGGCCACCGTTCAACATGATCAAGATCAGACTATGATCGCGGAGACTGCGGGTGGCGGCCAATAAGCTTTCAACCTGATGTTGGCTCATCGGTCGGGGGAGCCGCTGCACCGTTTTCAGGCGCAATTCTCTGATCTCAGCCCACATTCTCCAAGTAAGTCGCTGATTTCGCTGTCGTAATCGTGATATTTCGCATATAAATCATGGCGTTGACGGCTGCGAGGGGCGCGTTTCATGGATCACCTGGAGGGTGCGGGCTTGG
>JBAYOJ010000351.1:0-3064 GCA_041678385.1 Burkholderiaceae bacterium
AGGCGCAGCCGCTCGGCCGGATCGAAGGGGCCGTCATAGAAGAAGCTGCAAGCGCCCATGCTCCAGGGACCGAACAGAATAGAGGTGCCCGCTTTCGACCAGCCAACATCCGCTGTACACCAGATGATGTCACCGGGCCCGAGATCCAGCCAGAATTCTGCCGAACCCCGCCAGGCGTAGATGGCACGTGCCGCGTGCAGCACGCCTTTGGGCATGCCTGTTGAGCCCGAGGTGTAGTAGAGAACCGCCGGGTCATCGGCCATGACTTCCGCTGCGTTGATTCCCGGGTCAGCCGCAGCCAAGGCTGTGTCCCAATCGTCGAAGCCGGGGGCTGCACCGCCGATCGACAGGCGCGCCCTGACACCGTCGAGCAGCCCTGTAAATTTGTCTGCTTGTAAGGCACGGCACACAACGCCTTTGACCCCTGCATGATTGATGCGGAAGGCCAGGTCCTTGGCGGTCAGCATCTCGATGCACGGTATGGCAATGGCACCCAGACGCAGGCAGGCGACCATGGCAATCTGCCATTCCGGAATACGTGGCGTCATGACGAGCACGATGTCGCCTTTGCCTATACCGCGTGCCGCGAGAGCGGCGGCGGCGAGTTTCGACTGATGTGAAATGTCCGAAAAACGGTAGCGTTTTTCCTGGCCTTGGGAATTGGCCCATATCAAAGCCATCCCGTCGCCATGGCTGGCGTAGTGGTCTACTACGTCCGTCGCGAAATTGAAGCGTTCAGGCACCTGCCAGCGGAAACTGGCGCGGGTGGCTTCGTAATCCTGCATGTTGCGGGGCATCTGTCTCTCTCCTTTAGATGGCAGGTCTTGTCAGATGGCGCCTGCCTGGCGTAAGGCATCGATTCTTGTTTGGTCGTAGCCAAGCGAGGCCAGAACTTCATCCGTATGTTCGCCCAGCAGCGGTGGTGCCTTGCGGATGTTGGCGGGTGTTTCAGAAAGCTTGATCGGGAAGCCCAGCTGGGGGATATGGCCTTCGACCGGATGATCGACTTCAAGGCGCATTTGCCGCGCCTGGGCATGCGGGGTGGCCAATGCTTCTTCTATTCCCAGCACAGGTCCGAAAGGAATGTCGATCGGTGCCAGTTCAGCGACCCACTCGTCGCGATTTTTTGTCAAAAAGCGTTCCTGCAGCAAGGCCTTTTGCCTGATGGCTTCCTGTCCTTCAGGCCATTGCCGGGCAATCAGTTCGGGGACGCCGAAGGCATGGCAGAAGCGTTCCCAGAAATGTTCTTCGATGATGCCCAGGGCAACGTAAGCGCCATCCGCGCATTGGTAAACGTTGTAGCAGGGCGCCTGCCCAATGAAAGGGCGTTCGCCCCCTTTGGGTTCTATTCCGGCAAATAAGGTTTCGGCGCCATGCAGGGCCAGCCACGCAATAGCGCCGTCATGCATGGAGATATCCACGAACTGCCCTTTGCCGGTCTTGCCGCGGGCCAGCAGGGCGGCCAGTATGCCAGTGGTGGCCATCAATGAGCCGCCGCCAACGTCGGCAATGGACAGCCCGGGCACGATAGGGCCTTCCCCCGCTTTTCCGAACAGCTGCAGTGCGCCAGCCTCGGCCAGGTAATTCATGTCGTGGCCAGGACGCAGCCGCCAGGGGCCGGTCTGGCCATAGCCCGAAATGGCGCAATAGATGAGCCCCGGGTTGATTTCACGCAAGGCGTCGTAGGCTAGCCCCAGTCGTTCCATGACACCTGGGCGGAAGCCTTCTATCAGTATGTCGGCGTCCTTGACCAGATCACGCAAAATGGCCTTGCCGTCCTCATTCTTCAGATTCAATGTCAGGCTGCGCTTGTTCCGGTTAAGCAGCAGGAAGGAACCGGATTCCTTTTTTGCTATCGGTGCGAAGGCGCGGTTGTAGTCGCCGCTGCCAGGCTGTTCGATCTTGAGCACATCGGCGCCCATGTCGGCCAGCATCTGCGTTGCGAATGCACCGGGCAGCAGCCGGGTCAGGTCCAGAATGCGTACTCCGTCCAGGGCCATAGCTTGTGTCAGCATGCCGTCCATCCTCCGTCGACCATAAGCGTCGTTCCTGTGATGTATGCGGCGGCGTCCGAAGCCAGGAAGAGGCAGGCGCCGGTGATTTCGTCAGGTTCGCCGAAGCGGCCCAGGGGTGTGCGGCTGAGAAGCCGTTCTGCGAGTGTGTCGTTGTTGCGGGGCCCGGCGGTCAGGTCGGTGGCGAAATAGCCCGGACCCACTGCATTCACCCTGACACCACGCTGGGCCCATTCCAGGCTGAGTTCGGCCGTCATGCGTTCCACGCCGGCCTTGGCGGCGCAGTAGGCGGTGGTGCGGTCCAGGGCCACCTTGGCGGCGACCGAGCTGATATTGATGATGGCGCCCGAGCCGCGCTCAAGCATGACCTTGCCGGCATGTTTGCAGGCGAAGAACACGCCGCTCAGGTTGACGTCGATGATCTGCTGCCATTCTGAACGGGAGGTGTGTTCGGCGCGTTTATAGAACGGATTGATGCCCGCGTTGTTGATCAGCACGTCGATACCGCCCCAGCGCTGGGCAACTGCCTCGCACATGGATTGCACCTGATCTTCGTCAGCCATGTCGGTGGCATGGGCCATGACTTCACCGCCCATGTCGGCTGCGGCAGCATCCAGGGTATCCTGATTGCGGCCGGTAATGACCACCCGACAGCCTTCCGCAGCGAAGCCCTCGGCAATTGCCCGGCCCAGGCCGCGACCGCCACCGGTCACGATCACCACCCGCCCCGCCAGGTCGTCCAGCGCCTGCCGCAATACCGATTTGCTCATGCGAGTCTCCGTTCCAGACGCCGGGCGATGCTCCAGCGGTGGACTTCAGAGGGGCCGTCATAAATACGGAAGGCCCGGATATCGCGGAAGATGCGCTCCACTTCGGTTTCGCGTGTAATGCCCATGCCCCCCAGTGTCTGGACGGCACGGTCGGCCACGCGGAAGCAGGCTTCGGAGGCCTGCACCTTGATCATGCTGCTCTCGAAGGAGCCTCGCTCGCCCTGGTCCAACAGCCATGCGCAATGACGCACGCCCAGCCGCGTCATGTGAAGATCGATCTCG
>JBAYOJ010000352.1:0-3056 GCA_041678385.1 Burkholderiaceae bacterium
ATCGATGAAGGAGTCGAACCTGATGGACAACCTGTCGATTTCGTTGGTGTAGCGGTTGTAGGCCACCACCGCCGGGATCGCGGCGAACAGGCCGATGGCGGTTGCCACCAGTGCTTCGGCGATACCGGGCGCCACCGCAGCCAGGGTGGCTTGCTGCATGGAGGACAGCCCCATGAAAGCGTGCATGATGCCCCAGACGGTCCCCAGCAGACCAATGTAGGGGCTGACCGACCCTGCCGACGCAAGGAAGTTGAGATGAGATTCGAGGGAGTCCATTTCCCGCTGGTAGGTGGCGCGCATGGCACGCCGGGGGCCGTCCAGCAGGGCGTCGGGGCCACTATTCAAACGCCTGGCCTTCATGAACTCGGTCATGCCAGAGTCGAAGATGCGGGCCAGTGCCCCGTGTTCATCTCGACGCGTGGCGATGGATTGCTGTAGCACTGAAAGGTCGCCGCCCGCCCAGAAGTCATCTTCGAATCGCTGGGTCTGTTCGCCCGCGCGCTTCAGCGCAGCCCTTTTGCTGAAGATATACGTCCAGGAGAGAACGGAGATGGCCAGCAGTACCAGCATGACGAGCTGGACCGGGATGCTGGCGTTGACCAACAGAGAGATCAGCGACATGTCGCTCGTGGCTTGCATAGTGTGGTTCCGTGCTTTATTTCAACGGGGTTCGAATCGTTGGGCCCAGGTCGACCGGACGAAGGCTTGCGGCATCGATGCTGCATATGGTGACCGTGGCCTGGCAAAGCAGATGTTCACCGCAGAGGGCGCGCTGTTCGAAACGGATCGAGGCGCGTCCAAGGTGGTTGACTTGAGTTTGAATGGTGAGCATGTCGTCCAGCTGGGCTGGCTTGCGATATTGTATTTCAACGTCTCTTACGACGAACAGGCGCCGTTCGGTTATGGCGAGCTGGGACTGATCGATTCCCAGACCGCGCAGCCATTCGCTGCGGCCTCGCTCAAAATACTTCAGGTAGTTCGCGTAGTAGACAATGCCCCCCGCGTCGGTGTCCTCATAATATACGCGAATCTGCAGTGAGGCAGCTTCGTTGCGGCTTTCCTTGGGCATGGGTTTGTCCAAATTTGTAACCCGCACACGACCATCGGGGCGGGTGTACTGACAGTGTTGTCCGGCAGCGCCCGCTTCCCGCTCGACTTGAGCAGAGGGCCCGTAGACAGTTCGACATCATAACGTTTTCAATGTTTCCAGCGCATGGGCGAAGGCGTCATTCACAGGAATTTTTTCGGCTTCCGATGCGCGACGCGCCTGCACTTCAACAATGCCTTCCTTGAGCCCACGGTCGCCGATGGTGATGCGCAACGGCACGCCTATGAGTTCCCAATCGGCGAACATAATGCCAGGCCGTACGTCGCGATCATCAAGAATGACATCGACGCCAGCGGCACGCAGTTGCGCGTAGATCTGATCGGCTGTGTTGCGGACAGTTTCACTCTTGTGATAACCCATGGGGCAGATCACGGCCTCGAAGGGGGCGATGGCGCATGGCCAGACGATGCCGCGTTCGTCGTGATTCTGTTCAATGGCTGCGGCGGCAATGCGGCTGACACCGATGCCGTAGCAACCCATCTGCATGATGGCCGGCTTTCCGTCGGTGTCCAGGAAGGTGGCGTTCAGGGCGCGGGAATACTTGTCCCCCAGGAAAAACACATGGCCGACCTCGATACCGCGCTGGATGCGCAAAGTGCCGCCGTTGGGGGCCGGGTCGCCGGCGACCACGTTACGCAGGTCGAAGGTAGGGGCTTCCGGCAGGTCGCGCACCCAGTTGATGCCAGTGTAGTGGTAGCCTTCATCGTTTGCGCCGCAGATGAAGTCGCTCATGTGGGCGACCGTCAGGTCGGCGATCACGGTGACTGGCTTGCGGGTGTTCACAGGGCCAAGATAGCCAGGCACACAGCCGAAGTGATCGATGATTTCTTCTTCGGTGGCAAAGCGGTGGCCGTTCTCGAACCCAGGCAGCTTGGCCACCTTGATTTCATTCAGATCGTGGTCGCCACGAAGCAGCAGCAGCCAGATGCGCACGGGGGCACCGGCTTCAGCGGGGTCGGTGGCAAGGACAATGGATTTTACGGTGTCGCTCAGTGGCCGGCTCAGCTGTGTGGCCACGAGCTCGCATTTGGGGGCATCCGGGGTGGCGACTTTCTGCAAGGCTTCGCGGGCCGGTGCTCTTTCGGGTATCAGGCAAGGCGCTTCGGCCAGTTCAATGTTGGCGGCGTAATCGGATTCAGGGTTGTAAACGATAAGGTCTTCCCCGGTATCGGCGATGACCTGAAACTCATGGCTGCGCGAACCGCCGATAGAGCCCGTGTCGGCTGCCACCGGGCGGAATTCCAGGCCCAGCCGCGTAAAGATGCGCATGTAGGCATCGTACATGCGGTCGTAGCTTTCCTGAGCAGAGGTTTCGTCGCGGTCGAATGAGTAGGCGTCCTTCATGGTGAATTCGCGACCCCGCATCAACCCAAAACGGGGCCGGCGTTCGTCGCGGAATTTCGTCTGTATATGATAGAAATTCACCGGCAGTTGTCGCCAGCTGTGGATTTCATTGCGGGCGATATCGGTAATGACTTCTTCCGATGTGGGTTGCAGCACGAAATCGCGCTGATGGCGATCTTTGATGCGCAGCAGTTCCGGGCCGTATTCTTCCCAGCGCCCGGACTCTACCCATAGTTCGGCGGGCTGTACCACTGGCATAAGCAGTTCGATTGCGCCCGCCTGGTTCATTTCTTCGCGGATAATGTTTTCGATCTTGCGCAGAACGGTCAGCCCCATGGGCATATAGGTGTAGATCCCCCCCGCTATCCTGCGGATCATGCCGGCCCGGGTCATGAGCTGGTGGCTCTTGATTTCGGCCTCGGCGGGTGCTTCTTTCAGCGTGTTTATGTGGTACTTGCTTGCATGCATGGTGGGGATCTCAACAGATACGTATAATCAGATTTAATTGTATTGAATTCCTAGAGGTGGCCATGTTGGATCGTGAAGGCTACCGTCCTAATGTCGGCATTATCCTAGTAAATCACAAGAACGAGGTTTTCTGGGG
>JBAYOJ010000353.1:0-3048 GCA_041678385.1 Burkholderiaceae bacterium
AGGTCCTCCTGCGAGTCCCTACCGTGCCAGCCAATACGCTTGCAATGGCCGCGAAGCCGGGGATGAATTTGGCCACCATCAACGATGGGGGCCCGTAGCGGGTATAAATGGATTTTGTGCGTTGGATGCATGAATCCGGCGATAAAGAGAGACGACAAAGCTTGGAGAGCAGCCGTGGGCCGTAACGCCTGCCTGCCGAATACCATGCAAAATCTGCGACCAAGGCGCCAAGGACAGCGACTGCCACCAGCACTGACAAGTTGTGTCCGCTGGATTCGTATAGCGCCCCTGTAACGACCATGGTGGGATAGACAGGTACGGGGACGCCCGCCTGACCGGCCAGTACATTGAAGAACACGACCACCAGGCCGTGTTCTTGGATCAGTTGCAGAATTGATTGCATTATCTCGGTAATGGCAGGCTCCGTATCAGTGAATTAATTGGAACGGGCTTTGAGGACCCTCTGATCAAGTCCCCGCGTCGCGTGCATCTGTGGAATCGGGCGATCTGCTTCGTTGCAAATGCTCGCGATAGCTACGGCTATCACTGCGCTTTGCGCCTCGCCTCTCACTCCGATCCACAGCGCCCACTTCCCGCTGGACCTGATCAGAGGGTCCTTAATTTCCCGTTCGTTGGATGTGAGTCCCAAACCCGTTTACGTCATGGGCTCGCGGCACGGCAGCGAGCGTTGTCACAACTCGGGATAGTGTCATAGTCAAGATCTATTGAGTTTAGGTTTTTTATTCATATATTGTATAGAAAATCCTTATGAATATCAAGGGATTACACTGAAATAGCGGCTGCGTTAAACCTGGAAAGGGGTGGATGCAAGCCTTTTCTGGATTCCGTGCTTCTATGCGGGCACGATACTTGCTCTGGCCCAATCCCGTGATGAACTGCATGTCCTTTCAAAAGGGGGATTTCAGATGAGCTATGGACAGATCGTTTCGGCGCTGACGCGGTCACTGGATGCCCGGATTATCGGGTATGACAACCTGCCCGATCACGGTGGGTGCATCCTGTACGGAGTCGGGCGGGTGAAGCGGATCGATGTTACAGCGCAGGCGCTGGAGTGCGGCACCCAGGAGTTGGCGGCATTCCTGCGACAGACAATTGATGATTCTTCGGTCGAAGGATCCAGTCTTCGTGTTGGAATGCGTGAAGGACGTCTGGCTGTGCTTTGACAGTGTGGTGGAAAACGATCAACTGCCGTCCTTTCAGACGCCTATGCAAGGCACCACGCGCCTATAAACCAGCCCGTAGCACTAATTATTATCAGGGCAGTTTGCGCGCCGTATGAGCGTCAATCAGCGTGTCCAGCGTCGCCCCTTCTGACTGAATCCGGTTGAAGGCATCCCGCCACCAGCTGCGAGGGAGATCGCGGGCCTTGCGCCAGCGGGCGGCGTCAAGAGTGTTGTCTTCCTGGCCGTCGGTAGAGCCCGGCTGGCTGCCTGGCGATGCATCCGCCATGGCGCGTAGTTCTGACATGACCTTACGCAGCGTCTGCAAGCAGTTTTCGTCGAAGGCTGCCAAGCCGCCTTGTTTCACGTTTTCGTCCACGCTGGCAAGCTGCTCGTGTAGAGATTGTGCGAGCGGGGCGAGTTGGCCGGCAGCCGACCCGCGAGCCAATGTGACTTCGTCGGGTTCCACAGGTACGAGCTTGTATCGGGTGTCGTCATAAGTAATGGTTCTCATGGCTTCTCCTGTGGAAACTGGGGCGCTGCATGCTGCAGCTAATGTGCTGCCAGGATAGGGCAGTTGAGTGCGGCACCCCAGGTAATTAAGGAAACTACTCCATCAGCCAGTATATGCATTATTTGCGTCTTTGGTTCCTGCTTTCTTAAAGCGCTAGTTTCATTCCCTCGTGCGTGGCGGCGAAACCGAGGGCTTCATAGAAGCGGATGGCGTCCGGCCGCTGCTTGTCGGTTGTCAGTTGTATCAGCCCGCAGCCGGCGTTGCGTGCGAGACCGATGGCGTGTTCGAACAGGGCATGCCCAATGCTTTGGCCACGATGCCGGCTATGGACCCGCACACTTTCTATTTGAGCTCGTAGCATGCCGGCGCGGGACAGGCCGGGGATAAAGGTCAGCTGCAGCATGCCGACGATTTCTGTTTCGCGCACCGCCACGATGATGGTGTTTCCCACTTGAGCTTCAATCGCTTCGAGTGCGGTTGTATAAGCGGCCAGATGCTGGATGCCATCACGGCTTGCGCCGAGGGTGTCGTCTGCCAGCAGGGCGGCAAGCGCAGGCAGATCTGCTTTACGGGCATTGCGAAACAATAAGGTGGCCTTCATGCACGGGCCCTCAATCGCATTCCACCCCAGATCAGGAAGATGCCGATCACCCATGCCGCCCAGAGCAGGATGCCTTCATTGGCTATCATCAGGCCGGAAATCAGCTCAAGTATGCTTTTGTCGCAGCCATTGGCACCACTGGCTGCGCATGCCAGGGAAGCGAGGTAATAGCCTGCCACAAGCATACCGGCTATCAAGCCGGCACCCAATAAAATAAAAAGTGTTCCAAGCATGGCCTACCCGTCAGTAAATATCGGGCTCCCCGGCCGGCTGGCCGAATTCCCTGGTCAGGTAATCAAAGTCGCAGCCCTGGTCTGCCTGGCTGATATGCTGCGAAAACATCCAGCCATAGCCACGTTCGAATTTTGGGGCGGGTGCCTTCCACTCGGCGCGCCGCCGGGCCAGTTCTTCATCGCTGACCTGCATGTTGAGCGTACGTTTGGGCACGTCTATGCTGATCAGGTCGCCGGTTCGCAGCAGGGCCAGAGGGCCGCCAATATGGGATTCGGGGGCGACGTGCAGGACGCAGGCTCCATAGCTGGTACCGCTCATGCGGGCGTCCGAAATGCGTAGCATGTCACGGTGCCCTTGCTTCAACAGCACCTTGGGCATGGGCAGCATGCCCCATTCAGGCATGCCGGGGCCGCCCAGGGGGCCGGCGTTGCGTAGTACCAGGATATGGTCAGGGGTGACCGCCAGGTTTTCGTCGTCAATGGCGGCTTTCATTTCGGGGTAGCTGTCGAACACCAAAG
>JBAYOJ010000354.1:0-3046 GCA_041678385.1 Burkholderiaceae bacterium
AACACTGCTATGCACACGTATGCCCTGCAGCGGCGGATCGACGATGGGCACCCATTGACGCGCGGCAAAATCGGGCATGAAGATCAGCCTGACGGTACCCAGGCCCACCAACATGGCATCGGGACTGGCGTTATAGGGCCGGTCGGCTGCACCGTCAAAAGCGCCCGGGTCCAGTGCCACATTGCCAAAACGGCTGCGGTCAACCACCACGTCGGTGAGGTTCTTGACGCCGCGCAGACGCAGTTCCCGCAATAGCGACCACAGCTCGTGCATGGTCAGCAGGGGGTCACCCCCCGCCTTGAGATATAGCGGCCCATTGAGCGTGCCTTCAGCGTCGATGCGTGCATCCGGGCGCATATAGAAAGCCGTGCGCCAGCTGTAATCAGGGCCCAGCCCCGACAGCGCCGCCCAGGTGGTGACCATCTTCATCACCGATGCCGGGTTACGCGGCACCGAGGCATTGATCGCGGCCAAAGAAGCCCCCCCCAATTCGTGCACACTCAGGGACAAGGCCGAATCCGGCAGCCGGGTATCCCGCCAGGCCTTCTGGACTTCGGCCGGAAGGGAAGACACAGACTGCGCCGCGACGGGCGGCAACAACTGCGCGGTGCTCAAGGCGAGGGCCATCGCGCAGGGCGGCGCCCAGCGCCTGATCCGACGCCAGAAGGTACGGGCAAAGCTATGTAACTTGGTTGGCATGAAACGGAGTCGGCTGACGAAAAAACACCAGCATAACCAAAGAGACATCCGCCCACCAAGGCCTGAAAAAATCGGTTTGCGCGGGTCGCTTAAAATACTGCTACTTCAGTGCTTTCCATGCTCGCCGGTAGCGGCGCCCCAATGTGTCAGTGAACCCCGACCTCAGACTTTCGCAGTTCGACTACGAACTGCCCCCCGAACTTATCGCCCAGGCCCCCGCTGCACAACGCAGTGGCAGCCGGCTGCTGCATGTCGATGGCAACAGCGGTCTGCACGACCTCGCATTTACCGACCTTCCCACGCTGCTGCGCCGGGGTGACCTGCTGGTGTTCAATGACACACGCGTAATCAAGGCGCGCCTCCATGGCAATAAAGAAAGCGGCGGGCGTGTGGAACTGCTGGTGGAACGCATCATCGCCCCCCGCACGGCTCTGGCCCACATCAAGGCCAGCAAGTCGCCGCGCGCCCACACCCGGCTGCGGCTGGCCGACGCTTTTGATGCGCTTGTCACCGGTCGAGAAGGCGAACTGTTCGTGGTGGAGTTCCCCGACAGCGTACTGACATTGCTGCAGGCCCACGGCCACACGCCGCTGCCACCCTACATCAGCCACGCCGCCAGCGACGAGGACGATGTCCGTTACCAGACGGTCTACGCCCGCAAGCCAGGCGCTGTGGCCGCCCCGACGGCCGGCCTGCACTTTGATGAAGACATGCTGGCCACGCTGGCCACGCAAGGTGTGGAATCCGCCTTCGTCACGCTGCACGTCGGCGCCGGTACCTTTCAGCCGGTACGTGTAGAGCACTTGACCGACCATGTGATGCATGCCGAATACTTTCACGTGGGCGCCAATACCTTGCAGCGCATCGCCAGTACCCGCGAACACGGTGGCCGGGTGGTTGCCGTAGGCACCACCAGCGTGCGAGCGCTGGAATCAGCCGCCGCCTGGCTGGAACAGCAGTCGCAGCAGGCCCCGCATGGCCAGGATGCAGAGGGTGACACCCGCTTGTTCATCACGCCCGGCTACCGCTTCCGGCTGGTCGACGCGCTGATCACCAACTTTCATCTCCCCCAGTCCACCCTGCTCATGCTCGTGGCCGCCCTGGCCGGCATGGAGCCCATGCGCCGTGCTTACCTGCACGCCGTGCAATCCAGGTATCGCTTCTTCAGCTACGGCGATGCCATGTTCATAGAATCTCCGAATCGCACATGACCCGTCTTCAATTTCAACTGCTGGCGACCGACGGTGCGGCGCGCCGCGGCCAGCTTCAGCTCAACCATGGTGTGGTGCAAACCCCGATCTTCATGCCAGTGGGCACTTACGGCAGTGTCAAAGCCATGCTGCCGCACGAACTGGATGAAATCGGGGCTCAGATCGTATTGGGCAATACCTTCCATCTCTGGCTGCGTCCTGGCACCGATGTCATGCGCAAGCACGGCGGCCTGCATGGCTTCATGCAATGGCACCGGCCCATCCTGACCGATTCAGGCGGTTTCCAGGTCTTCAGCCTGGACGGCCTTCGGAAGATTACGGAAGAAGGCGTGCGCTTTGCCTCTCCTATCGATGGTTCGCGCCTGTTCCTGACACCCGAAGAATCCATGCGTATCCAGCATGCATTGAATTCAGATATTTCCATGGTCTTCGATGAATGCACACCCTACGAAATTGATGGCCAGCCCGCCACCGTCGAAGAAGCCGCGACATCCATGCGCATGTCGCTACGCTGGGCCCGGCGCTCGCGTGACGAATTCCTGCGCCTTGAAAACCCGAATGCCTTGTTCGGCATCGTGCAGGGCGGCATGTACGAATATCTGCGGGATGAGTCCCTCGCAGGCCTGGTCGATATCGGTTTCGAAGGCTATGCGATCGGCGGGCTGTCGGTTGGCGAACCCAAGGAAGACATGATCCGCGTGCTGGCCCATGTGGCCCCTCGCCTGCCGCAACAGGCGCCCCGCTATCTGATGGGCGTGGGTACGCCGGAAGACCTGGTGGAAGGCGTAAGCCACGGCATAGATATGTTCGATTGCGTCATGCCTACGCGCAACGCCCGCAATGGCTGGCTGTTCACACGTTACGGTGATGTGAAGATCCGCAACGCCCGCTATCGCGACGATACCCGTCCGCTGGACCCCAGCTGCGATTGCCACACTTGCAGCCAGTTTTCCCGGGCCTACCTGCACCATCTGCAGCGCGCCAACGAAATCACCGGTTCGCGCCTGAACACCCTGCACAACCTGCATTTCTACCTGAAAATCATGGCCGAAATGCGCGATGCCATTGCCGAAAATCGTTTCCAGGCCTGGCGCGAAGGGTTTGCAAAAGACCGGGCGCGTGGCATCGATTAAGTA
>JBAYOJ010000355.1:0-3045 GCA_041678385.1 Burkholderiaceae bacterium
CGAAATTCGGGGCGTAGCGCAGCCTGGTAGCGCACTTGCATGGGGTGCAAGGGGTCGAGTGTTCGAATCACTCCGTCCCGACCAACACAATCAAGGGCTTACAGATTTCGGTCTGTAAGCCCTTGTCTATTTGTGGCTGCAAACGCAGATGTGCCGCAGCAGATATCGCTGATCGCCCCTTACAATCCAGGGCTTGCAAACTTCAGTCTTCAAGCGCAAGGCAGCCTTCTGCGGCGCTTACACAACACCGATGAAGAATTCCCTCGATTCGCGTGGCCAGGCGTCAGACAAACACGCCATGATGATCGGCGTCCTGTGGATGAGCGGCTGTGTGGCGTCCTTCATTGCCATGGCGCTTTCCTCGCGCGAACTGGCCGACACCATGCCTATCATGCAGGTCCTGCTGCTGCGATCGGCAGTCGGTCTGCCTGTCATGCTGATTCTTGCCCGCCACCTGTTGCCGGAACTGATGCAGTTGCGCGACTTGCGACTGCATCTCGTCCGGAACATTGTGCATTTCAGTGCGCAATACTGCTGGACCGTCGGCATCGTGCTGTTGCCGCTGGCCTATGTCTTTGCGCTTGAGTTCACCATGCCCATCTGGGTAGGCATTTTTGCCTGGATGGCGTTGGGGGAACGCATTTCTCGGGCGCGCATGCTGGCAATGGTCGTCAGCTTTATCGGGGTCCTCATTATCTTGCGGCCGGATGCCGGCCTGGACCCTGCTGCGTTAATCGTGCTCGCGGCGGCAGCTGGCTATGGCGCCTCGGCCGTGTTCGTCAAACGACTGATTGCCCATTCGTCCCCCGCCATCATTGTGACGTGGATGGCCATCATGCAGTTACCCATGGCCGTGCTGATGCTGCTGATCACAGGCGGGTGGGTGTTGCCGGTCTGGGGCGATACCCCCTGGATCCTTGTACTAGGGCTGACCACGCTCAGCGCCCACTACACCATGGCACGGGCCCTCAGAGTCATGGACGCCTCGCTGGCCATCCCTATCGACTTTCTCCGGGTACCGCTCATTGCCATCATAGGTTGGGTTTTCTACGGGGAAGCGGTGGGCGCTGCGGTATTCATTGGCACCGCACTCATTGCCGGTGCGAACTTCGTCGCGGTGCGAGCCGAAACCAAAGCGGCGCGCAGGCGTTGATAGATACTGGAAAAGCTCCTGCCTGAAATCGGGAGCTTCCTCGTCACCATGAAGGAACGCCTTCGGCGCCGAATTGATCTTGCCGTACCCGGCCTCGCCGTAAACGTCGAGGCTTGCGCTTGGGCGCCTGGTCAAGCCGACAAACGCGCTGCCAGGTCGGGGGGTAGATTGGCCCGTATCAGTCGCCCGGCAATCGATTCCACCAAGGGGATGTCGGGTAATTCATCGCCTGGCCCGTACCACCCCGCATCCGCGATTTCATCTTCCTGGATGCGCAGTTCGCCGCCGGCGTATTCGGCGGTGTATGCGATCATGAGGGAATGCGGAAAAGGCCAGGACTGGCTGCCGAAATAACGGATGTCCTTGACATGCAGGCCAACCTCTTCAAGCACCTCGCGGTGGATGGCCTCTTCAATGTTTTCGCCGGCTTCAACGAAACCCGCCAACGCAGTGTAACGAGCGTGCCCGTATGTGGCATGGCGTGCCAACAGTATTTCTTCACCCCGCTTGATAAGTACCATCATGGCGGGCGACACCCGTGGATAGGCTGAAAACCTGCACGCTGGGCAATGGAAGCATAGTTCTGTTTCCGACTTGCGCATCGGTGTGGCACAGACCCCGCAAAAACGATGGGTACGCACCCATTCCGCCACCTGATAGGCCCTGCTGACGAGCGGGCCATGTTCACCCAGTGAAGCAAGCACAGCGCGTAATTTCACAAATGTGAAACCAGGCGGCGCCTCAATGTCGGGTGCTACGTGTATACAGTGGTCTTTACAGTCTGGCGTCAGCCAGACCGGCGCAAACGCGTCGGCCCCCAGGCCCATGAACGCACAGTCACGGGCTTCTGGAAACACCAAGCCCTCTTCTCGCAATAGAAGCTCATTGCCCCGGAATATGAAGTTCAACCTTGCCTCCCGAATTGGTCGTGCCGTGCATCATACATCGTCGGCCCCAGATTTCGGGAGGAAGCGAGGCTTCAATCCGCAAGCAAAGTGGCATCCATGGTGATTTCCGTATTCAAAACCTTGGATACCGGGCAGCCCGCCTTGGCCAGGTGGGCCACTTCGCTGAATTTATCCTGATCAATACCGGGCACGCGGGCGTGTACGGAAAGATGGCTGACTGTGATGGCAAAACCATCCCCCACCTTCTCGAGCTTTACCGAGGCGGTGGTTTCAATACTGGCGGGCTCAAACCCGGCGTCGCCCAGCATGAGCGAGAATGCCATGGAAAAGCAGGCGGCATGCGCTGCAGCGATGAGTTCTTCAGGGTTGCTGCCCGGCCCGTCTTCGAAACGGGCCGCCACCCCATAGGGCGCTTTTTTCAAAGCACCTGATTCGGTGGATATCGTGCCCTGGCCTTGGCGAAAGCTACCTTCCCAGACTGCTGAACCTTTCTTCGTCATGATCGCTCCTTGAGTGGGACGTGACCGGGAGACAGATGAAGAGGCCTGCTGCAGCGACCGGGAAGACTCCGGTAAAGCGATGCCGCTAAAGCATGCCCAACTGCAGGCGGGCCGATTCGCTCATCATTTCCCGGCTCCATGGTGGATCCCAGACCAGATCCACCGTGACTTCTTCCACGCCGTGAATGTTCAAAAGCTTGCTGCGGGCTTCGTCTGCAATCATCGTGCCCATCCCGCAGCCTGGCGCTGTCAGTGTCATGCTGACTTCGATCCGGAAACGTTCATCGCCCAGAGGGATGATGTCGCAACCGTAAATCAAGCCCAGATTGACAATATCGACAGGAATTTCAGGGTCGAAGCAGGTAGTCATTTCCTGCCAGGCCATTTCCTTGACATAGTCTTCAGTGACAGGCCCTTCTGGAATATGCCGCTCGACGACCTCGACTTCGAGGCCAAACGCATCGACATCCTGCCCTTCGACCCG
>JBAYOJ010000356.1:0-3044 GCA_041678385.1 Burkholderiaceae bacterium
GCCCTGATGATCGGTGCGATGACCATCCACAACATCCAGCCGGGCCCGCAGGTCATGACCAGCCACCCGGAACTGTTCTGGGGCCTGATCGTCTCGATGTGGATCGGCAACCTGATGCTGGTGGTCCTGAACCTGCCGCTGATCGGCCTGTGGGTCAAGCTGCTGACGGTCCCCTACCGCATCCTGTTCCCCGCCATCCTGGTGTTCTGCACCATCGGCGTCTACTCGTTGAACTACAACGTCTTCGACATCTGGGTCACTGCAGCATTCGGCCTGGTGGGCTATATCTGGGTCAAGCTTAAATGCGAGGGGGCGCCCTTGCTGCTGGGTCTGGTGCTTGGGCCCATGATGGAAGAAAACTTCCGCCGTGCACTGCTGTTGGCGCGAGGCGACTTCACCACCTTCGTCACCCGCCCGCTCTCGCTGTCGCTGCTGCTTCTCGCCGCACTACTGGTTGTGCTGGTAGCTCTGCCTTCCATCAAAAAGAAGCGCGAAGAAGCGTTCGTGGAAGAAGATTAATACCATCCACACGTTGCAAGAGACGGGCCAGCAATCTGCTGGCCCGTTTTTTTCATCTGCCAGCCAATAAAACCGTAACAATAGGCTCATATAGTGGCGTCATTCTCCACAGGAGCCCATGATGCACACCCCTAATACCCGCAGTTCTGTTTCCCGCCATTTCAAGGGTCTTTTGTCCACACTCGCCCTGGCGCTGCTGGCCGCTGCCGGCACCAGCGCTTACGCGATGGACCCCCGCTACCAGGACAAGGACGGCGACATGGTGGCCGACGCGCCAGCCGACCCCAAGGACTGGATAGACCCCGCCACCCTGGTCTTCGCCTACACCCCAGTGGAGGATCCCGCGGTCTACGCCAAGGTCTGGGATGGTTTCATTCAGCATATGGCGCAAGTCACCGGCAAGAAGGTGCAGTTTTTCCCTGTCCAGAGCAACGCCGCCCAGCTTGAGGCGATGCGCGCGGGTCGTTTGCACGTTGCAGGCTTCAACACGGGTTCCAACCCGCTGGCCGTCAACTGTGCCGGTTTCGTGCCCTTTGCCATGATGGTGTCCAATGACGACCGCTACGGCTACGAGATGGAAATCATCACTTACCCAGGCAGCGGTATCGAAAAGGTCGAGGACATCCGCGGCAACAAGATGGCCTTTACATCGGAAACCTCGAATTCCGGCTACAAGGCACCGTCCGCGCTGCTGCGCGACCAGTTCAAAATGGAAGCCGGCAAGGACTACGAACCGGTTTTCTCCGGCAAGCATGACAATTCCATCCTGGGTGTCGCCAACAAGGATTACCCCGCCGCCGCTATTGCCAACTCGGTGAAGCAACGCATGGAAGCCCGGGGCACAGTCAAGCCGGAACAACTCAACATCATCTACAAGTCGCAGACTTTTCCTACGACCGGCTACGGTCACGTCTACAACCTGAAGCCGGAGCTGGCCAACAAAGTGCGTGAAGCTTTCTTCTCCTTCAATTGGGAAGGCAGCGATCTGGCCAAGGAATTCAACACAGCCGAACCGCCGCAGGAAAAGTTCATGCCCATCACTTACCAGGAACACTGGCAGGTCGTACGCGATATCGACCAGGCCATGAACGTCCAGTACACCTGCAAGTAAGCGTGTCCCGTGCTTGAAATACAAGACCTGCACAAGCGTTACCCGACAGGCGATGCGGCCCTGAAAGGGGTCAGCATCGACCTGCCAGCCGGGTCGGTGCTCGGCCTGATCGGCTCTTCGGGCGCTGGGAAATCAACCCTGATCCGATGCGTCAATCGCCTGGTCGAACCGACCCAGGGCCGGATTCTGCTGCATGGCCCGGACCTCGCCCATCTGGGTGGCAGCCGCTTGCGCGCCGCCCGCCGTGGCATAGGCATGATCTTCCAGCAGCATGCCTTGGTGGAACGCCTGACGGTCATGGAAAACCTGCTGGCAGGGCGCCTGGGCTATATGGGCTTCTGGCCCAGCTGGTTCCGGCGCTTTCCCGCCGACGATATCCGCCTGGCTTACGGGCTGCTGGAACGCGTAGGCCTGTCGGGCATGGAAAACAAACGTGCCGATGCCTTGTCTGGCGGTCAGCGCCAGCGGGTGGGTATCGCCCGCGCGCTGATGCAGCAACCACGGCTGTTGCTCGTGGATGAGCCCACGGCCAGTCTCGACCCCAAGACCGCACGCCAGGTGATGCGCCTGATTCTGGAACTCTGCCACGAGCACGGCCTGGCTGCCATTGTGAACATACACGACGTCATGCTGGCCACCGAATTCCTGCCGCGCATCGTCGGGCTGCGCCAGGGTGCGATTGTCTACGACGGCCCGGCAACCGGCGTCGACCGTCACGTACTGACCGCCATTTACGGCGACGAAGACTGGTCCGCCATCACCGACCGTGTCGCCCGGCCGGACGACGAACCTGCCGGCGCCGATACAAGGCTTGCGCTGGCAGCCGCCAGCTGAGCCGCAACAGCATGACCAGCCCCACCCACTCAGCATCCGCCGTCTGGCGCAAGCCGCCCTTCATATCTCGCCCCTGGCTGCGTTACAGCCTGGTGATCGGGGCCCTGGTTTACCTCGTGCTGGCCATCGCTTCATTGGATGTGAACTGGGCCCGCATATCGGAAGGCCTGGGACGTGGCCTGGCTTTCGTTTCCGCCTTTCTGCAACCCGACTTCACCAGCCGCGGCGGCGACATTCTGGAAGGCTTCAAGGAAAGCCTGACCATGACAGTGACCTCAACCGCATTGGGCGTCGCGCTGTCGATTCCTTTCGCCCTGGGTGCGGCACGCAATCTGGCTCCGCAGTGGGTCTATCTTTTTTGCCGCGGCTTCATTGCGGTTTCCCGCAGTCTGAACGAGATCATCGTTGCCATTCTGTTGGTCGCCATGTTCGGCTTCGGGCCCTTTGCGGGCTTCCTGACCCTGACCTTCGCCACCATCGGTTTCATGGCAAAACTGCTGGCCGAGGATATCGAGGAAATACAGGAAGGCCAGCTTGAAGCCATGCGCGCCACCGGGGCATCCACCGCACAAGTGCTGGA
>JBAYOJ010000357.1:0-3026 GCA_041678385.1 Burkholderiaceae bacterium
CTTGGGCGTGGTGCCCCATTCAATCGTGCCTTGGGGCATGACTTCGTGCTTGTAAGCCAGATCATGCCAGTACTGCATGGCCTCGATCACGGCGGGCTTATCCAGGTAGGTTTCGGTGCCTTCCTGGTTCATGAGCAGCACGTCGTTGGGCGTGGTGAGGGCCTGGAACAGCCAGTAGCCATACGCGCCGCCGGAAGGAATGCTGACGCCCCATTGCGTCACGTTGCCGTTGGCATCCCGCTTGGTCAGCTTGCCGGCGTATTCGACCAGCTCGTCCCAGGTGGCCGGGGCGCGGTTCGGGTCGAGGCCGGCTTCCTTGAAGAGTTCCTTGTTGTAATACATGACGATGGTGGAACGCTGGAAGGGAATGCCCCAGGTCTGCCCGCCCGTCTGGCTGTTGGCCATGAAACCGGGGTAGAAGTCGTTCAGCCACTGCTTATCGTCTTCCGACTGAATCATGGGGTCGAAAGGCACAATGTGACTGTGCAGGCGGGTGCCCCTTTACAGACGACAGAGCCCCCGCAGCGTTGCCACTGCGGGGGCTCTGGGCTGGCACCGGCTGAAGCCGGTGCCAGGGTAAGGTAAGGTCAGGCCGTAACGGTTTCCTGTGTTGCTGGCGCTACCGCATTGCTTTCGTGGCGGTTGACGGCGCTCAGGATGGCCAGGAAGGATGCGGTCACAATGTCGCCATGGACGCCAACGCCGAAACCGGTCGGCGCGTCGCCGATGCGCACTTCGATGTAGCAGGCGGCGCGGGTATCGGTGCCGGTGCCGATGGCATGTTCGTGGTAGTCCATGACCTTGATATTGGCTTCCAGGGCGTCCACGAAGGCAGCAATGGCGCCGTCACCAGACCCGGTCAGCTTGCGTGTTTCGCCATTGTGTTCGAGTTCGACCTCGATGGAGAACTGCTTGCCCGTACCCGGCTTGGCGTCGCCGGTGATGCGATGGCGGACCAGCTTCCAGGGGGTTTCCTGTTCGAGGTATTCCTTGTTGAAAATGTCGTAGACGGCGGATGCTGTGACTTCGCTGCCGGTTTCGTCAGTGACGCGCTGAATGGCGCGGCTGAACTCGATCTGCAGGCGGCGCGGCAGGACCAGGCCGTGTTCTTGTTCCAGCAGGTAAGAAACGCCCCCCTTGCCGGACTGGCTGTTCACACGGATCACGGCGTCGTAGCTGCGGCCCACGTCGGCCGGGTCGATGGGCAGGTAGGGGACTTCCCACTGCGCGTCGGGCTTCTGCTGGGCGAAGCCCTTCTTGATGGCATCCTGGTGCGAGCCCGAGAAGGCGGTGAAGACCAGGTCGCCCGCGTAGGGGTGGCGGGGGTGCACAGGCAGCTGGTTGCAGTATTCCACGCAGCGGCGCACTTCGTCGATATCGGAAAAATCCAGGCCAGGATGCACACCCTGGGTGTACAGATTCATGGCCAATGTGACCAGGCAGACGTTGCCCGTGCGCTCGCCATTGCCGAACAGGCAGCCTTCGATGCGGTCGGCCCCGGCCATGACGGCAAGCTCGGCGGCGGCCACGGCCGTGCCACGGTCGTTGTGGGGGTGCACGCTCAGAATGATGGCGTCGCGGTTGCGCAGATTGTTGTGCATCCACTCGATCTGGTCGGCGTACATGTTGGGCGTGGTCGCCTCGATCGTGGCGGGCAGATTGAAGATGATGGGGTTCTGCGGGGTGGGCTGCCACACATCAAGCACGGCGTGGCAGGCCGCCAGCGCGAATTCGGGCTCGGTGGTGCTGAAGACTTCGGGTGAATATTCGTAGCGCCATTGCGTTTCGGGATGTTCGGCCATGAGCTGCTTGATCAGGCGGGTGCCATCCACGGCGATTTGTATGATCTCTTCCTTGCTCATGTTGAAGACGATCTTGCGGAATGCGGGCGCGCAGGCGTTGTACAGGTGGATCATGGCGTTCTTGGCGCCAACGCAGGATTCCACCGTGCGGCGGATCAGGTCGTCGCGCGATTGGGTCAGCGCGATGATGGTGACGTCATCGGGAATGCGGTTCTCATCCACCAGTTTGCGCACGAAGTCGAAGTCGGTCTGCGAGGCGGAAGGGAAACCGACTTCGATTTCCTTGAAACCGATCTTCACGAGCTGGTTGAACATGCGCAGCTTGCGTTCGACGCTCATGGGCTCAATGAGCGACTGGTTTCCATCGCGCAGGTCGGTGCTCATCCAGATGGGTGGCGTGGTGATGCGTTTGCTCGGCCAGGTCCGTTCGGAGAAATCGCGATCGAAGGCGACGAATGGGCGGTATTTTTCAGCGGGGTTCGGGATCATGATGCACCTGATTCTTTTCAGTCTGGGAATGTGACGCTATCGCAGCGGCCGGAAGCTACACGCATGGCTAGGCGGCGATATAGAAAAGTGGCCGGTATGGGGGCTGCCGAACTGCCACGGGACGCTAGGCCCGGCAACCGATCGGTAGTAGAAGGAGAAGCGAGAGGGGAAGGAAGGAGGTACAGGCGGCCTGAACGGCGCCCGAAGCACGCAGCCCCGCACCGGCCTGGGGGCCGGTGGCGATATGAGAGGGGGCTGGGTGGAACGACTTCATAAGCGATAGTCGACCATAAATTCCTCAAATTTGCAATGGTCAATTATCAACAGGAGACACCAATGCCGTGTCGAGCAGGGCGGCATGTCGTTCGGCCAGCTCAATTTGCGCGGCACGGCCATTCTGCAGTTCGTGTCGGGCGCGTTGCAAAACCCCCACGGTTATTGGTTCCCGGCGGTTCGGCCAGCTCCAGTGCACGACCTGAGCCGCCGCCGGCGAAAGCCGGCTTGCCAGCACGGCGATGATATCGGCACTGACGCGGCGCGCGCTGGCCCTGCGGTTCATGGCCTGGACGAAGCCATAAAGGAAATACGCAATAATAAGTGTGCATAACGCAACGATCGCCCACTAGAAAAACGGGTTGTACTGCTCGACGAGCGTGACGATCTGCCCGCCCAGTGCCTGCAGGCCGCTGTAATCCAGCCCTTTGCCGAAAGCGATCAAGCGGTGCAACAAGGACC
>JBAYOJ010000358.1:0-3007 GCA_041678385.1 Burkholderiaceae bacterium
CATGAAGTCATACCCCATCTGCGTCAGGTTATCGAGCTGGGCGGATGGAAGGGGTAAGGTGGAAAAGGTGCGTGTGGTCACGGAAATGGGGGGGTGAGGGCTATGTGGGGGATACGCTGGGGGCTGAGATCAGCCCCGATACCGGCGCTGCCGGATGGCGATATGCATCAGTATTGTACGTGTGGTGATGCCGCTGTGCATTTTTCTGGCGTGCACAGCGGGCTATGCTTCAAACCGCTGTATCAGCCTTATGCTCGCCCGTGCCCCGGGCACGGATCCACCCGATGACGGTGCAGATTATTAGTACAAAACCCAGATAACCGAAGAATGGGTAGACGGTGCCCACCAGCTGAATAAAGCCCACAAGGCTGCCTGCGAAGGCGAGTACGCCAGCGGCGATCGTGCCCCAGCGAAAACTCGATGTGCCAGGCTGCAGTATGCGTGCGGAAAAGGAATAGAGCACGCCGACGGCGGTATTCAGGATCATGCCAAAGATGGCAATGCCCATGATGATGCCGATGGAGGGTGAGAGCTGGGTGGCCAGCAGCAGCATGGGCATTGCCACACCCCCCAGGTCGTCCACCTGCGTGAACATGCCAGCAGCAATCAGGAGCATCAGGGCGCCCAACAGGATGCCGCCGATCACACCGCCCCAGAGTGCGGTTTTACGATCAAGCGCCTGGCCGCCCATGATGACCAGAAAGGGGGCCCCTGCGACGATGTTGTACGACACATAGAGCAAAGCGGCGACCAGCCAGTGCCCCGCGCCGCGAGGGTGGGTGGCTGACGCGGCCTGCAGTTCGTCAAAGCTGCCGTCGCGCCCGACAATGGCGGAAGCTGACACCAGAATGACCAATAAAGTCAGGAGGGGTGTGATGGAACCGATAAAGCCGATCACCTTCCTGACATCCAGGCATACGATGGCGACGGTCAGAACCGTAACGGCGGCGCTGCCCCAGAGTTTGGGAACGCCTGCCAGCTGCTCCAGCAGCGCACCCGCCCCCGCAAGCATGACGACAGTGATGGCGAACATGAAGAAGGTGATCATGGCATCGACGAACAGGCCGAGGTACCTGCCACAGATGGCGTAAATCACATCCTTGTGCGAGATGGATGCCTGTTGCTGCCCCAATGTGGCCAGCGCCATTGCCAGGAAAACAAACAGGGCACTGCTGACCATGGCCCCCACCAGACCGAGCATGCCGAAACTGGTGAAGAACTGCATGATTTCCTGCCCCGAAGCGAAGCCGGCGCCAACAATCACGCCGACGAATGCGCCGGCTATTCTGAGAACTTCCTTGAAACTGGCCATGTTCATTCCTGTGGTCGACTGATAGAGTGGGGTGACTGTGGAGGCTTGGACGTTTTATTCTGCGGGAACACGTTAGTGATTGGGTGCGCTGAACCGTGCAGGGTCGACCACTTCGGCTGAAACACCGTGCGCGGTCAGGGCAGCGGGCACGGGTTGACCGAGCAACAGGCTTGCTGCCAGTTCGGATGCGCCTGCGGCGGTCTGTATACCATATCCCCCCTGGCCGGCCAGCCAGAAGAACCCGGGGACCTGGGGGTCCGCACCAATGACGAATTCGTGGTCGGGGGCAAAGGAACGCAACCCCGCCCAGATATGAGTCGGGCGCCGGATCTGCAGCGTGGTGGCTGCTTCGATGCGGTAGATCCCTGTGGCGATGTCAAGTTCTTCGGCCACGACATCATGCGGATCCACCGGATCGGCGTTGGCGGGCGAGCCCAGCAGGACACCCGCATCCGGCTTGAAGTAATAACCTTCATCCACGCCCAGCACCGTAGGCCAATGTGTGACATCCACCCCTTCAGGGGCTGGAAACAAAAAGGCGGAGCGGCGCATGGGCTGGATACCGATTGCGGTCGCCCCGCATACGAGGGCAACCGTATCGGCCCAGGCGCCGGCGGCGTTCACAATGACGCGGGCGCGCAGCTTTTGTGGGGTGCTTGTGTCCAGATTCCATATGCCGTGTTCACGCGTGGCCGCCTTCAGCCCGGTGTTGCTCATCAATACGGCGCCGTGGCTACGCATACCGCGCAGGAAACCTTGGTGCAGCCCATCCACATCCATGTCAGCGGCGACAGCGTCATAAATCGCGCCGATCAAGGTGTCTGGCGACAGGCAGGGAACCATGTCAACGGCCTGTGCCGCCGAGAGTTGTTGAACTTCCAGCCCCTGTGCCTGATATGCGGCCCAGGCCGCACTCAGCAGATCTTCCTGACCGGCCTGCGCAATATAGAGTACGCCACGCGGCGTCAGGATAGGGTGCTCGGTAAAGCCTTCCGGGGGGGCGAGAAAAAAGTCGCGGCTCGCCCGTGTCAGGGCACGCGTATGGGCGGTGCCATAGGTTTCCATGAACATGGCGGCCGAACGCCCGGTGGAATGGTAGCCAGGCTGGGATTCCTGTTCCAGTACAACCACCGATGCGCCTGATAGGCTGAGGCGCCAGGCAACCGACGCACCTGCCATGCCCGCCCCGATGACTGCGTAATTGAACGGTTCTGACGAGTTCATGTTTTAGCTCCGGAAGATTTCTGTTTATGGAGGCCAGCGAAATCCAGTATCTGCGCTTGTGTGCCCATTGGAATGTCTTGCAGCAATTCGCTGGCCACCTCATGCTGGAGGTCGCGTAACTGCCCAAAAAGCGTTTTGCCTTGTTCAGTCAGGCGCAGACAGCGCACGCGCTTGTCGTGAGCGCTGGGGGTGCGCCCCAGCAGACCCCTGTCTTCAAGACTCGCAAGGAGGCGGGCCATCTGGGCCTTGTCGGTCTGACTGCGTTCGGTCAGATCCTTCTGAGTGAGATCCTGGTTGTGCCCGGTATGTATCAGCACCCGCATCTCATTGAGCGTCAGTTCTGGGTGCAGGGATTCGAGGCGGGTGCGAACCCGTATGCGGAACACATGCAGCAGTTCATGCAGGGCATCGAATACGTCGATGGGGGAGGGCGATGTCATGGCATTATTCAAGTTGATAAAGTCAGCCAGC
>JBAYOJ010000359.1:0-2992 GCA_041678385.1 Burkholderiaceae bacterium
GACTTCAATTCACTGTCGGAACGGACAATAAGCGCATTTCCGTATTTGGAGAACAGGGTGACAGGCATGAAGTCTTTGGCGGCATCGTAGGGCAGCGACTTGTAAATCAACGGGTTCACCACATTGATGGTGGTGTTGCCCAACAGAACGGTATACCCATCCGCCGGCGCGTCTTTGACAAAGGAGGCCCCGACAATGCCCGAAACGCCGGGTTTGTTCTGGACGATGACGGGCACATTCAGCTCTTTGGAGAGTTTTTCCGCCATCAAGCGCCCTGTACCGTCAGCTGCGCCACCCGCGTTGAAGGGGACAACCAGAGTAATGGGCTTGGATGGATAGGCCTGCGCGTGTGCCGCCCCTGCGACCAGCGTCATTGCTCCCAACCCTGCCAATAGCTTCTTTATTGCAAAACTCATACGTCCTCTCCGAACATGTTCAAAAAACTCAAGTGACAACAATACAAAAGCGGATGCGCTGAGCTTGTGCCCGGTGCATTCGCTTTTTCTTTTTAGTAGGCTTCGCCCTTAGGGGCCGCCTTGGATCCAGTTGTTTTTTCCAGTTGCAGCAGGCAATTGCTTTTCAAGATGCCCGCATCATTTCCGGGCGTGACCAGCCGGAAGCCCTGTTCCAGGCGCTTGGCTGCCATGTCCCCGTCGGCGCAGAAAATGCCGGTTATCAAACCCCTGGCCTGCGCTGCTACCCTTATGGTTTCCACGATTTCGCCGACTTCCCCTTTAGGGAATGAGCCAGGGTCGCCACCATAAGAAAGGCTGAGGTCATTCGGCCCGATGTAGATCCCATCGATGCCTTCCACATCCAGGATCTCGTCCAGGTTTTCAACTGCCTCCCGCGATTCGATCATCACGAAAACAAGGACCTCGTTATTGGCATGCTGGAAGTAATCAGCGCCGCCATACAGCAGGCCCCGCGCCGGGCCGAACGATCTGGTACCCGCTGGCGGGTATTTGCACGCAGCCACGACCTTTCTGGCAATTTCCACATTGTCGACTTGCGGACAAATGACACCGTATGCGCCGGCGTCCAGCAAGTGCATGATCTCCACCGGGTCGCTGCCGCTGGGGCGAACCAGCGGCGTTGCCGCCGTGGCGGAAATCGCTTGCAGCATGGGCACTGCAAGGCCGAAGTCGATCATGCCGTGCTGCAGATCCACCGTAACGGCATCAAAACCACAACTGGCAATGAGTTCGGCGCTGTACGACGAGGGTATGGACAGCCAGGCGTTGACCGCCGGAGCCGTTTGCAGCTTCTTCTTCAAATCGTTTTTTCTCATTTCCTTTGTCCCTTTATCTGGTCTTGCTTAGTTGCACTGGCGTCGGTTTCCAGCTGGTGAAGCGTCGTGGCACGATGCACCATGGCCACGGGCGTCTTGACGTGGCCCGCGCCCATCGACAAGCCGGATGAAATGCGCTCCAGCAGAATCGATACGGTGGCCTGCGTCATCAGGTCTGCATTCTGTTCTATAGTGGTCAATTGATAGCCGCCCCATGCAGACTGGGGCACGTTATCGAAACCGATAACTTGAACGTCGTCCGGTACAGCCAAGCCAAACTCGTTGCGCACGGTATCCAGCACGGCGAATGCCATGTGGTCGTTGCCTACGAAGAGCGCGTCGGGTTTTTCAGGCTTGTGGAACATCCTGCGGGTCGCCGCCGCGGCAAGGGCGAAGTCGTACTGACCCGTTTCGCGAGCAAACAGCGTCTGCCCTTGACGCTGCAGTTCCTCAACAAAACCACGCTCCCGTTCCTGCGAAGTAGATGAGTCTTCCAGCCCGGCGATGAAGCCGATACGCCGGGCACCCGTCTTCACTAACAATTGTGCAGCCAGCCGCCCGCCTTCTTCGTTGTCGGAAACGACGGTGCTGACCTCTTGCACCACCGCGACCCGGTTGAAAAGCACGACGGGTATGTTTGCGGCATGGCAATGGGCCGCCAGTCGGGACGAAAGCATGGTGCTGGCAAGGACAATGCCATCGACCTGATACTGAAGAATATCGAGCAAGAGACTATCGCTGTCTGTGGCGGTCGCATCGTCACTGATGAACAACAGAATGTGATACCCATGCGCCTGCAGCGACTGTGACAGCTTTTCAATAATGGTCGGGTAGAACTGATTCTGCAGATACGACACCACCACCGCGATTATTCTGGATTTTCGCGTGGACAGCGTCCGGGCAATGGCATTGGGCCGATAGCCCAGCTGTTGAGCGGCCTCCAGCACCCTGGCCCTCGTCTTCTCGGCTACGCTGGCGCCGGGTGTAAATGTACGGCTGACGGCCGACGTACTCACGCCGGCCAACGAGGCGACATCGACCAGGGTCACAGGGGCGGATGGCGGGCAGCCATCTGGCTGCTGCGCCTTGGTCACCGGCTTACCCTGGAAAGTCTCCCGCTCATGTCGGGGTCATGGCCCATCATTCCGCAGTCCAACCTCCATCCACCATCAAGGCGGAACCCGTAATCAAGGCCGCCGCGTCACTGGCCAGGAAGACCACCGGCCCCATGATGTCTTCCAGCTTCCCGATACGCCCCAGGGCTATTTTGGAAGTGGTGAAATCATAGAAATCCGGGTCTTCAAGCATGCCCCGCGTCATTTCGGTTTCGATGAAGGTGGGGCACAGCGTGTTGACCCGTATCGCTGAAGCGCCGACTTCCCAAGCAAGCGCCTTGGTAAGACCTTCGATGGCGTGCTTACTGGCACAGTAAACCGTGCGCTTGGGCCCGCCCACATGCCCCATCTGCGAAGAAATGTTGATAATGCTGCCAGCCAGCCCGTGGGCCTGCATCTGCTTGATCACTTCCCGGCAAACATAAAAGACCGACTTGATATTCAGATCCAGAACATCATGAAGATCGCTGTCGGTGGTATCCGATAGCAACGCTGGCCGGTTGGTGCCCGCATTGTTGACGACAATATCGAAAGGCCCGAAGTTTTCGATGCCTTCGCGGACTGCGGCGGAATCAGTAATATCCAC